>CAZMXJ010000065.1:0-5625 GCA_964570235.1 uncultured Clostridium sp.
ATAATTAATAATAGAGGTGATAATATGGATTACATTATTATATTATTATTGATAATAGTAATTATTTTAGTAACTATTTCTTTATTTAAAAACATTAATGAAAGTAATATTACGGAGAGATTAGGTAGATTTGAAACAAATATAACTAAAGAAATAGCAGAATTCAAAATAGGTTTTAGTAAAAATCTTAATAATGATTTTACTAATTTAAATGAAAAAATAGAAGAAAGATTAATTAAGATTAATGAAAAGGTTAATAGTAGACTAGATGAAAATTTTGAAAGAACTAATAAGACTTTTATGTCAGTCTTAGAAAGACTTTCTAAAATCGATGAAGCTCAAAAAAAGATTGAAACATTATCGGGTGATATTGTATCTTTACAAGGAATTTTAACTGATAAGAAGAGCAGAGGTACTTTTGGAGAAGTTAATTTATATAATATTTTAGTTAGTGTTTTTGGAGAAAATAACGAAAAAATGTATTCAACTCAACATAAATTTGATAATGGAAATATTGCAGATGCTGTTATCTATGCACCAGAGCCATTAGGAATAGTCGCAATTGATTCTAAATTTCCTTTAGAAAATTATCAAAATATGCTTAATAGGAATATTTCTAAATTAGAAAGAGAAATGTATGAAAAGAAATTTAAAGCTGATGTTAAAAAACATATAGATGATATAAGAAATAAATATATAATTCCAGGGGTTACTTCCAATCAAGCGTTTATGTTTTTGCCAGCTGAAGCTGTATTTGCAGAGTTAAATGCATACCACCAAGATATAATTGAATACGCATATAAGAATAAAGTATGGATAACTTCTCCAACTACTCTTATGTCTATGCTCACTGTTGTCCAAACAGTAGTTAAGAACATGGAAAGAGATAAATATGCAGTAATAATTCAAAAAGAATTACAGGCATTAAGCGTGGAATTTGGTAGATATAAGGAAAGATGGGATTCATTGCAAAGAAGTATAGAAAAAGTATCTAAAGATGTGAAAGAAGTTAATGTAACCACAGAGAAAATTTCTAATAAGTTTGAGTCTATTAATAAAGTAGAAGTAGATAAATTTTTAAATAAGGGTGACTAACCCTTATTTTAAAAAAAAGAGACATAGTCCCCTAAATAAATAATATTGTAATAATACCTGCAAGTAAACAATAATAAACAAAGTATTTAAGCTTTCCCTTTTCCATAATATTTTTAAACCATTGTATTGAAAAATATGTTACTATAGATGAAACTATTGTGCCTAATATGTATGGTACAATAAGCTGCATGTTTATGCTTTTTTCAATTACATCTTTGACTCCTAAAATCATAGTAGCAATGCTTATTGGTAGATACAGCATAAAACTATAATTAAATGCTGTTTTTCTTTCTAAGTTTCTACTCATGCCACCAACTAATGTAGACCCACTTCTACTTATTCCAGGAAATAACGCAATAACTTGAAATAATCCAACTACGATTGCATCTATAAAACTCATAGTTTCTTTTGTTTTTACACCTTTTATATCTTTTATTAAAAATAACATAAATGCAGTAATTAACAGTGATATTCCAACTACTTTAGTAGAACTTATTGATTCAATTATATCTTTAAATAAAACACCTACAATACCGGCTGGTATAGTTCCAATTACAATAAACCAAGCATATTTATAGTTTATTTCATATTTATTATCCTTAGTTTTAATATATAGAAAGAAATCTTTTATTATATTAATTATTTCTTTTCTATAAAAATAAGCAATTGCTATAAAACTACCAAAATTTACAAATATTTCAAAGTTTAAATCTTGTAATGCCTCAACATTTAAAATAGAATTAAATATTACTAAATGTCCACTTGATGATACTGGTATAGGCTCGGTAAAGCCTTGAATTATACCTAATAAAATGTACATGATTAATTTCATGAAATCACCTCTATTAAATTATATACTAAAATACTAAATTAATAAATATTATTTAATAGGTGAGTTATGTTTTTTAGAATAATATGTTTTTTTATTGGAATACTATTTACTGTCATTGGAATGACAAATTTAATTTTATATTTAAATTTGCTATCTATGGGGTATAGTTTTTTTGAATATGTTAATTTTATTATTAGAAGATTTGAATGTATGGGAGTATTTATTGGTTTGATTATAATATGGCTCTCAATCTCGTATAGGAGGAAAAATGAAATACATTTATGATATAATTTTAAATTTTAATGAAAGATTTTATGAATTTTATGAATGGGAAGATACTGATAATATTGAATATATAAAGAGAATACCGGTAGTTAAAGTGAAAGATAGTGTTCTTCATGAATTAAGGGATAGAAAAGTTTGTATAGATTTAGAGTTTATAAAATTGATTTATAATAAATGTGAAATATATACCAATTGTGGTATAAAGAGGTTAGAGTATGCTTGTTTATTCTGTTCTGATAATTATATATTTGCACTTGAATTTAATGAAAAAGGGGAGTCAACATATAGGAGTGATTTATACTTAGATGAAGCAATCGATGTTTTAAACTATACAAAAAAGTTAAAATTATTTGATTTAGAGTATAGTGTTTTGTCCGAATTAAAAAATCCTTTAATTACAAGAAAAGAACAACAGATGATAAATTTTATTAAAAGAGAACTTAATTTAATTTGTAAAGATGAAAATATGGATAAATTAAAATATATTTATTATGAATGCTTTAGTAAGTTAGAAGAAAATACTTCTAAGATAGTTTCTGATTTAGAAAGATACATATTTGAATGTCCAAATAAGGTATTTGATTTATTAATGCTTAGTTGTTCAAAGGGTTTACAAAACTAGTTTTTTTTGATATATTAATATCGAACGATGAAGAGAGAAGTAGTATGGTACGATTACTATTAGTGAGCTTGGTATAGTGTAAACAAGTTAGTATAGACATATGAATAACACTCTAGAGTTTTCTGAAGAATTGAGTAGAACAGAGACGGTGATAACGTTATAATCATGGAGTGACTAAGTATATAGTAATTTAGGTGGTACCACGGATTTTACATTCGTCCTATGATAGGGACGAATTTTTTTATTTTAAGGAGGATTTATGAAATTAGATGTTAAAGATATTTTTGAAGGTGATTATTTAGGTAAAGAAATGATAGTACAAGGTTGGGTTAGAAACCACAGAAAGCAAAAGGAATTTGGCTTTATTGATTTTTCTGATGGAACATGTTTTACTCACTTACAGATTGTTTATGACAATAATTTAAGTGATTTTGATGAAATTTCTAAGATCAAGAATGGTTCTGCTATAGAAGTATTAGGAAATGTTGTCAAATCTGAAGGAAAAGGTCAAAGTATTGAATTAAAAGCAAAAAAAATTACTCTATTAGGGGATTGCCCAGATGATTATCCAATACAACCAAAGCCACATTCTAGAGAGTTTTTGAGAGAACAAGCTTATTTAAGACCTAGAACAAATCTTTTTCAAGCAGTGTTTAGAGTAAGAAGTGTGGCTGCATTTGCAATACATACGTATTTTCAAAATCATGGATATGTATATGTACATACTCCTTTGATTACTGCTAATGATGGAGAAGGCGCTGGTCAAATGTTTCAAGTAACTACCTTAGATATAAATAGTGATAAAATAGATTATAATGAAGATTTTTTTGGCAAAAAAGTGGGACTTGCTGTAACTGGACAATTAGAGGCGGAAACTTTTGCACTGGCGTATAAGAAGACCTATACATTTGGACCTACATTTAGAGCAGAAAATTCTAATACTAAGACACATGCTGCTGAATTTTGGATGATAGAACCTGAGATAGCATTTTGTAATCTTGAAGAACTTATGAACATTGAAGAAGACATGCTTAAGTTTGTAGTTCAATATGTATTAGATAATTGCAAAGTTGAAATGGAATTTTTAGACAAGTTTGTTGAAAAGGGTTTAATAGAAAAACTAAAAAAATTAGTAAGTAGCAAATTTACTAGAATTGATCACGAGGAAGTTATTACTATTTTAAAAAATGCCAACGTAAAATGGGAATTTCAACCAGAGTATGGTGAAGATATAGCTAAGGAACATGAGAAATATATTACTGAATATTTTAATGGCCCTGTATTTATTAAAAATTGGCCTAAAGATATTAAAGCTTTTTATATGAAGCAAAATGATGATGGTAAAACAGTTGCCGCTGTTGACTTAGAAGTTCCAGGAGCAGGTGAACTTATGGGTGGTAGTGAAAGAGAGGCAAGTTATGATAAACTTGTTAATAGAATGAATGAATTAGGTATGTCTTTTGAAGGCCTAGATTGGTATGTAAATCTTAGAAAATTTGGAGGATGTGTTCATTCAGGATTTGGTATGGGATTTGAAAGATTACTCATATATTTAACAGGTGTAGACAATATTAGAGATGTTATTCCATATCCTAGAACTACAGGTAATTGTGAATATTAGTATAAAAAACAGAATATTAGTAAATCATATTAAAGAGGAGGAAATATGAAGAAATTACTAATATTTTTATTTTTAATTTTTATGATTAGTGGGTGTGGAAATAATTCAAATTCCCCTAAAAATGAGGTTCAAAAATTGTTTTCAAACTACAATAGCTTAAGTAGTGATGTTTTAATTCAACTTGATACAGTTATATCAAATGAAGATTTAAGGGAAGACCAAAAAGCTATATATAAAGAAGTATTAAGAAGGCAATATGAAGATTTAAAATACAAAATTAATGATGAAGTAATTAGTGAAGATAAGGCAATTGTAAGTGTTAATATAGAAGTTTATGATTTAAATAAAGCTATAACTGATGCTAACAAATATTTAGAAAATAATAAAGAAGAATTTACTATTGATGATAAGCTTGATAATAATAAGTTTTGGGATTATAAATTAGATAAAATGCTTAAGATGCAAGATAGAATAAATTATACAATTGATTTTTCCTTAACTAAATTAGATAACAAATGGCACCTTGATGAACTTCTAGAAACTGACAGGCAGAAAATACATGGATTATATAGTGAGACTGTCTCAACAGAATAGTTGTAAGAAATAAAATTTTAGTATTAATTTTTTAAAAAAGTGTAATTTTAATTACGCTTTTTCTAAAACGCATATGATTTACAATTTAAATCATAAGTGTTACAATACAACTAGATAGAATAAGATAGGTGGTGTTGTTATGCATATAGATGATGATATAAATTATATATATAACTACATTAACTATTTCTATTCTAGTATTTATGAATTTAGAGATACTAAGTATCTATTAGACATAGCTAAAAGAATAAAACAATCCATGATAAATGCTACATTTTTAGACGGAAAGTTTGATTTTTATATAAATAATTATGTAGGTCAAGAACTTTGTGTAAAAGATTCAAATACATTCAAGGATTTTGAAACGATTAAGAATCATATTTACTTACTTATGAATTATTATAAAATATATTATGGAACTAATATAGAAAATTATAGCAAATTACTTTATGAACTTACTAGAATGATATCAAATAAATATACTAGTGATGAAGTTATTACAGGTATCTATGATTCAGAAATAGAATCAATGATTCAATTAGGAGTTAAATCTGAGTTTAATCCAAAATTTAATAG
>CAZMXJ010000066.1:0-5534 GCA_964570235.1 uncultured Clostridium sp.
AGATATTTCTCCACCTATACCAAATAATTTAGAAATAATTTTAGGAGTTTTTAATTTCTTAGAATTAATTTTAATATTGGCACTATTTCTTATTGAATCGATTGGATTTACTCTAGATGCCTTTATTGCACTTCTAAAAGATGATAAATATATAGTAATTATTCCTAATATAATTGCAATTAAATATGAAATAAAGGAATAAGATAATACTAATTTAAGACCACTTGTAAACATATCTTTCATTAACAAATTACTAATAATTATAAGTAAATATGATGCGATAAATCCAAGTAATAATCCAAGAGGAATACCGATTATAGCTAAAATAGTGGCTTCATAAAATACATTCTTTCTTATTTGCTTTTTTGTTGCTCCTATACTTCTTAACATACCATATTGTTTTATCTTTTCTGTTATTGAAATATCAAAACTATTTTTAATACAGAATATAGATGTAAAAACTATAATTACACATATGATAATAACTACATAAATAAGTCCATTAACTTGACTATTATTAATTGGATTATTCTCAAGTTCAATCAAATAACCATTCATATCAAGTCTATATTTAGCTTTACTTAATTCATCATTTACTTTTTGTAGTTCATCTTTAGGTATGTCTTTACCACTATAATATTTAGTAAATATATTTTCATCTACTCCTAATATATTCGCAGTCACTTTTAAATAATTTTTAGAACCATCTTTATTATATTTAGTATATACATTTACTTTACCTGAAATATTATTATCATTTAAATAAGTAATAAATGTATAACCAGGTGCTGAATAGGGTTCGACATTATAAGCAGGTCTTTCTATAATACCAACAATTGTATAAGTTTTAGTATTAGTTTCAACTATTTTTTCATCCTCATTATATGGATTATGTTGTTCTAATTCATAGCCATCTGATACTCTTTTGCCAACATCTAAAGTTACATTGTCTCCCACTTTTAAATCAATTCTTCCATTTGTCTTTAAATGAGTTGAAATAAGTATCTCACTTTCATTTGTAGGAAATCTTCCATCTACTAACCTTATAGATAAATTTTCCATAGACTCTTTATTTAAACCTAAAATATATGCATATGGTTTATCTTTATTCTTTGATTCTTTTAGTTCTGCGTAACCTAATTTTTTAGTTAAGAATACATCATCTACTCCTCTATTATTTTTTATAAATGAAACTTCTTCACTAGGAACATCATAAAACGCTACATGAAAATTTCCCTGAATCTTTTTCTCATAAAGAATAAGTGATTTTATACCACTAGAATATATAGTTGCGACAACAGTAATAAGTGCGACCGAAAGCATTATACCTATTATTGTAACTATTGTTCTTCTTTTATTTAACTTTAAATTTTTGATAGTTAATCTGTTAAGTAAGTTCATAATTATACCTCCTTAGCAATTTTCCCATCTTCAATTTTAATGATTCTATCTGCACATTTAGCAATTTCTAAATTATGTGTAATCATAATAATTGTTTGTTTTAATTCTTTGTTAGTTTTCTTTAATAAAGCAACTATTTCATCACTTGATTTAGAATCCAAATTACCAGTTGGCTCATCTGCAAGAATTATGGTTGGATTTGTAATTAGCGCTCTTCCTATACTTGTTCTTTGTTGTTGTCCACCTGATAACTCATTTGGTAAATGATTTTTTCTATTTTGAAGTCCTAATAAAGAAATCATTTCATCCAATTTTTTCTTATCAATAGTTCTATTATCTAAAGAAAGTGGTAATGCGATATTTTCTTCAACATTTAAAATAGGAATTAAGTTATAAAATTGATAAATAAGTCCTACTTGTCTTCTTCTAAATATTGCTAGTTTATCATCATCTAGTTCATAGATATCTTTACCATCTACAAATACTTTACCACTTGTTGGTCTATCAATACCACCTATTAAATGAAGAAGTGTTGATTTACCAGAACCACTTGCTCCAACAATCGCAACAAATTCACCCTTTTTAACTGAAAAAGACACATTATCTAAAGCCACAACTTTAGTAGAATCCTTTCCATATATTTTTGTCAAATTTTCGACTCTCAATATTTCCATATAACTTCACCTCACGATATCATTATACGATACATAAAGTTACAACTGAGTTACAACTTCGAATTATTTTACTAAACTTACATTTAATAGAAAAAATAGTACTCAATCTATATTAGATTAAGTACACAACATATAAAACTAAGTATCAAATAATTTTACACTTAACGCCACCAACAATAGCCAGACACAAACATTAATATTTTAAATTAATTAATGAATATATTAAAAATTGTTAAAAACTAAATTCTAAAGTCGATTCTACAGAATTCTTTATTATGATGGCTGATCGTATGGGGCATTCAATAAGTGTTATGCAAAATGCATATATGCATTTATTTCCTACTGTGCAAGATGAAAATAGTAAATTTACTAGATAATTTATAAAATAGATATAAAACTAGATGTGAAAATAAAAGCCCTTACAAAATAAGGGCTAATTGACTAATGGTGCCGATGGAAGGAATCAAACCTCCGACCTACTGATTACGAAACAGTTGCTCTATCTACTGAGCTACATCGGCATAACTCAATAATAACACATTTAAAACAAAAAATAAACGGATAATCGTTTATTTTTGTAACATATTTAATAAATTTATTTTAAACATATCTTTTTCAGCATTGGCTTTTGATATCATTACACCTTTATATGTAGGAAGTTCTGTCCTATGTCCTTCTGATAATATATCTTCTGGCGTTATAGTTTCAAGTAAAACTATATTTTTATCCTCATAAACCGTATAATGCAATGTCATATCTCCATGTACTTTTGCAAACATTTCATCTGTAGGAATAGTAAGCGCATACACCTTTGTTCCTTCTTTACTATTTGTTGAAATAAGTTTCCCCAAAAACTTACCATTTTTTAATGAATCATAGTATTCAAAAGTCAATTTCTTATATGCCAACATATTATATTTTTTTACAGATCTTTCTAATTTCCTGAACTCATTCTCATTTCGATATTCAAAAATATACCCTTTATTCATATTAACACCCCTATCCTCTTCTCAAAAAGTGGCTTTATTATAGCACTTTGTGTGTTTTTTGTCAAATTTTAATCACTAGGTTTTGTCCACGATGCAAACTTACACTTTGGATAGTTACTACATCCATAGAACATTTTACCTCTCTTTGTTCTCTTTTCTATTATCATACCATCACATTCTTTACATTTGCATATTTCAACTATCTTTTTTTCTTCTTTCTTTATATATTTACACTTTGGATAGTTACTACATGCTGTAAATTTTCCATATTTACCACTTCTTATTACAAGTGGACTATTACATTCTGGACAAAGTTCACCTGTTTCTTCTGCTTGTTTCTTCTCCATTTTTTCAAATGCATTATTAAGCATTGGTTCAAATTCTTTATAAAACTCATCAAGTAAATTATACCACACTAAATTACCTTCTGCTACTTTATCCAAATCATTTTCCATTTTTGCTGTATACTTTACATTAATTAAATTACTAAAATATTCTTGCAATTTATCAGTTATCTCTATTCCTATTTCTGTTGGTTCAAACTTTTTATCAACTACTTTCACATAACCTCTATCAACTATAGTTTCCATAGTTTTTGCATAAGTAGAAGGACGACCTATACCTAATTCTTCCATTTCTTTTATTAGTTTTGCTTCAGTATATCTAGGTTTTGGCTTAGTAAAATGCTGTTCTTTTTCAATTGAATTAGAAACCAAAACATTTGATTTATAGGTATCAAAAGGTGGAAGAATCTTATCATCACTATCTTCATAATCACCATAAACTTTTAAATAACCATCAAAAACAACTACACTACCAGTTATTTTAAACTTATAATCATTATTATCAAGAACCACGCTAGTTTGTTCTTGCTTAGCATCTTTCATTAAAGATGATAGTGCTCTTTTATATATCACCGAATATAGTTTAAATTCATCATTACTCAAATAAGTTTTTACGGATTCAGGAGTTCTTGTAATACTTGTTGGTCTAATTGCTTCATGAGCATCTTGTACGTTTTCCGTTTTCTTTGATTTTTTTACCATGCCAAGATATTCTTTACCATATTTTGTTTCTATAAATTTGAATGTTTGCTTTATAAAATCATCACTTAGTCTAATAGAGTCAGTTCTCATATATGTAATTAAACCAACTGTTTCATTTTCTAAATCAACACCTTCATATAACTTTTGAGCAATTGACATAGTCTTTTTTGCATTAAAATTAAGTTTAGTGCTGGCTTCTTGTTGTAATGTACTTGTTATAAATGGAGGCTTTGATTGTTTTTTCTTATCTTTTTTATCAACGCTTTCTATTTTAAATACATTTGAAAGTTTATTTAATATTTCATCTGCTTCTAATTCATTATGTATTTCTACGTTTTTATCTTTGTATTTTTCTAATTCAGCATCAAAATCATTAAATTTTGCAGTTAAAGTCCAATATTCTTCCTTTAAGAAAGATTGAATTTCTCTTTCTCTATCTACGACTAGTTTTAAAGCTACACTCTGTACCCTACCCGCACTTTTTCCTTCTGTTTTAGATTGCATAAGTTTACTTAATCTAAACCCTATTATTCTATCTAATATTCTTCTAGATTCTTGACTATGTACTAAATCTTCATCTATTTTTCTAGCATGTTTAAAAGCATTTAATACAGTATCCTTAGTTATTTCGTTAAATACTACTCTTTCATAGTCATCTTCTTTAATTTTAAGTTCATCTTTAAGATGCCAACTTATTGCTTCTCCTTCTCTATCGGGGTCGGTTGCTAAATATACTTTATCTGCAGATTTAACTTCTTTTTTTAAATCTGTAACCATCTTCTTTTTGCCTTTAATTATCTCATATGTAGGAAGAAAATTATTTTCTATATCTACTCCTAATCCATATTTACCCTTTGTAGCAAGATCTCTTATATGTCCCTTACTTGAAACTACTTTATAATCTTTTCCTAAGTATTTTTCTATTGTTTTTGACTTACTAGGCGATTCAACTATTACTAAATTTTTCATAATTTCCTCCTCACATATTATATACTATATTTTTTCTGTTTTTCCTCTAAATTATATTACATAAATTTAAAAAAAACAATCGATGATTGTCTTTTTAAGAAATTATACCTCTTTCTATCGCTAAATTAACTATTAATATGACAAATATTAATATTCCAATTATTAATCCTGAGTTAATTAATATATTAGTTAATCGTACATTATCCATATGTTTATATCTTTTCTTAGGCACTTCTTTAATAACTCTTTCAACTACTCTTTCTTTTGGCATTTCTTTTAATAAACATCCACATTTTACACATATAAATGCATTTTTATCTACTACATTACCACAGTTTTCACATATAGATTGCCTATCCTTTGGAACTTCATATTCATTCTTATATATAAATACCCTTTCAGTAACAGGTGCTTCTAAATTTCTATATTTTGTTTCTTTTTCTTCATTTAAGTCC
>CAZMXJ010000067.1:0-5510 GCA_964570235.1 uncultured Clostridium sp.
AACTCTACTAATGTAAACCCTTTTTTCTTTTTCATTACTCTATCTCCTATCTTATGCCTATAGTTTACACCTCACCCAAAACGTTTGTCAAGAACGTAAAATTTATAAAAAAATATATAAATAAAAGAAAAAGGCAAGTTTTAGCTTGCCCTATAATAACTTCTTAATTTAGATAATATTTTTTGTTCATTTCTAGATACCTTTGCCTGTGAATACCCAGTCATATTAGAAACTTCAGCTTGACTTCTATCATTAAAGTATCTTTCTGTAATAATACTTCTTTCTTCTTCATCTAAAGTATCTAATAATTCTTCTATTTCTACATTACTTTCTAGATTTGAAGAATCAGAAATAGTATCTAATATTGTCATCTCACCTTCATTTCCAAGTGGTTCATCTATACTTCTTACACAATTTCTTAAATTTAATGCTTCAATTATTTTCCATTCTTTAATACCTGTTTCTATGCTTAACTCACTTGTTGTAGGCATTCTATGATACTTTTGGCATAAAAGTTCTATTAATCTATCTAATCTTGAACTTAGATAAGATATTTCTCTACTCACCTTTACCCCTTTATTTTCTCTTATGTATTTTTTCATTTCGCCAAAAATGAATGTATATGCATAAGTAGAAAACTTTGTACCATAACTAGGATTATAATTATTATAAGCATTAATAAGTCCAATTACACCCACCTGAAACAAATCATCAACACTACTTGTGCTAAAACTACTAGCAAGTTTATAAATCATTTTTTCATTTTCTTTTACAACTTCTGCTAGTTCATCAACAATCTTTATCATCTCCTTTTTCTATATTAAAGCAAAAAACAAAAATAAAAAAAACACTTTCGACAAAACAAGTGTTTTTAACATTAAACTTTCTATTTTACTATTTTTATTTTACCAACCAAAGGTAATTCTTTAGCTTTACCTTGACATACATAAACTATACCTGTAACAGAGAGTACAAAAAGTATAAATCCTAAAAGTCCCATAGGAAGTGATATCCAAAGTGGTGTAACATACCTTCTACCAACCATATTTCCAATATTTACTACAACTTCACTTACTTTTATTAATCCAAGCAAAGAATCTAATAGAGTATATACACCCCACATAATAAGTAAATTCATACCCTGAGTCGCATGATACTTTACAAATTTAGATTCATTTGGTGCAAAATAAGGAATAAAAGCAAGTAAACCTAAGTAAGATAATATTGCTAAAAGTGTATTACTTTTAATATCATTTTTATCGTAAAAATCAGTAGTATCAGGAGTATCCATTATATTTTCAATACCCTTTTTAAATTTATCATCTAAGTTATTATCATTAGAATTATCTTCATTTTTAACTTTATTTATAAGTACAACTCTACCTTTATTACCATTAGAAGGCCCTACTACTCCTCTTTCTTCAAGCATATTAATCATATTAGTTGCCTTATTATAACTAATATTAAACTTATTCTGTATCATAGATGTACTAACTTTTTCATTTTCCACTACATACTTAAAAACTTCTTCATATAAATCGTCTTTTACTCCACTAATATTCTCTATTTCTTTACCACATTTAGGGCAAAACTTATAACTTTCTTTTAATTCTTTTCCACAATTACTACAAAATGCCATATAAACCTCCATTTATTAAATTATATAATATTTTATAAAAGCTGAATCATTTATTTAAAATAAAATTGTCTAATTAAGTAAAATATTATGCCAATGATTCTACATAAATTTTAACACAAATTTAAGATGAATGCAAAAAAGGTCACAAAGATTATTTCCATATAGTTGACAATTAGCTATAAATTTTTACTTACTTGTCTTTTTTATTATGTATTTTTAAGAGAACAATTAAATAATAAACAATTAAATAATAAACAACAAATGCAATGTCACTATAAAACAATATATAGTAAAATTATAGTATATAACATTATGCAACCAATAATGATTATATTTTAATCTAAATCATCTATTTTTAAAGATTATGTGAACTATCTAATATATTTCTTTCTGTTATCTTTGAAATAATATCTAGCTGTTTAAACATATTATTATCTTCTTCTTTTTGCTTATTCTCTCTATAAATATTATTCATAGTTACATCCATACTCCACAAAGATTCTGAAGTCTTTAATAATTCCTCTTTCGCTAACTTACTACTTTTATCTGACTTATAGTTTAATTTATGCTCATTTGAAGCCCAAAAATCCATCGCAGTAGTACGCACTTGTATTTCAGCAGGTATTTCTTTTGTCAACCCATTAATAGAAATTGGAATAGACACTATAATATGGTATCCCCTATATCCACTTGGTTTTGGATTTTTTATAAAATCTTTTTCATTAACAACTTTAAAACTTGTATTTTTTTTGATAGAATCAATAACTACATATACATCATCTAAAAAATTACAAACAATTCTTCCTCCAACAATATCATTTAATGAATCTATATTTTGTATACTAATATCAATATTTTTTCTATATAACTTACCTATTATACTACCAAGACTTTTAATTCTAGTCTTAATATGATTAATAGGATCACAATTACTCACTATAGAAAGTTCACTTTTCATAATATCAAGTTGAGTTTCTAGTACCTTTAATGCTGACTCATAATATAACTTAGACTTACAAAATACTTCTAATTCATTCATTCTAATCTTCCTTTCTTCCAAATAACAAAATTAACCTTACTATCTGTATTAATGAAGTAATAATGCTTGCAACATAAGTAAGAGCTGCTGCTACTAACATAGTCTTGCCTTGTTCTAATTCTTTGCTTGTAAAAATATGAGAATAATCAAGTTCTCTTAAAGCACGACAAGACGCATTTATTTCGACAGGGAGTGTCACAAGTTGAAATAAAAAAATAACAATTTCTGCAAATATACCTATCCATAATAAATTATATGAACTAAATAAAATACCTAATAAAATTGATAAATACCCTACATAAGATGAAAAATTAATAATTGGTACTAATCTTGATCTTATTCTCATAAATTTATAATTTTCTTTATCTTGAATAGCATGTCCACATTCATGACATGCAACAGAAACACTTGCAATCGAATCTCCATGAAAAACATCTGATGATAATCTTATAACTTTATCATTTGGATCATAATGATCAGTTAAGTATCCCTTTGTCTCAACAATTTTCACATTACTAAGACCATTTTCATCAAGCAAGCGCCTAATCGCGTCATATCCTGTAATACCTCTTTTATTCTTTATTTTTGAATATTTATTATATGAACTAGATATAAATATTTGAGATGCTATTGTTACAAATAGTGCAATATACATCATTCCATAAATTATGAATGAATAATTCATAATATCGCCTCCTCGTATAAAATATTAATATTATTTTTTTATTACAAATTTATTAAGAATTATTGTAAATTTATTACTTGGCACATTCTGGTATTGTAAATTCAATAGTAAGTCCAGAATTATTATAGGCTTTAATACTTCCATTATGTAGTTCAATAAATTCTTTACAAATAGATAATCCTAAACCAGATATCTTTCTAGATTTATCTGTAGTAAAAAGTGGTTCAAAAATTTTATCTATAATATGTTCGTCTACACCTTTTCCATCATCAGATATAGAAAACTTTATATATCCATTTATTTCCTCTGTAATTTCTATATGAATACTGCCATTATTTTCTAAATATCTAACACTATTAGATATAATATTTGAAAATACTCTCTTTATCTTTAAAACATCAACATTAATATATCTATCATCTAATTTAGTCTCTATATCAAATATTATATTTTTATTCTCAAGTTCAATTTTATAATCATTATATAAATCATTAACTAAATCTTTAATTGATATTAAATCTGTTTTTAATGTAATATTATCTTGATTAACTAAATAATCATCAAAACTACTCAAAATATCTTTAATATGCAGTGCCTTATCATTTATTTTTTCATTATATTTTTTAACTTCTTCCTTCGTTATATTTTCATCATTTAAAAGGTCTGAATAACCTATAATAGAAGTTAATGGCGTTTTTATATCATGTGAAATGCTTGCAATAATTCTCATCTGTTCCTTTTTTTCATCATCTAATAAATCCGTTAGATTCACAAATTCATTTTGAATAATATCAAATTCATTATTTATTAGATTACGAACAGGTTTCTTTCCAAATTTATAATTCCTTATATCACTAACAATACTTTCTACTGGTTTAAAAATTATTTGTCTGGTAAAGATAAAAATAAATATAAAAATTAGAGTTATTACAATTATTTCAAAAACTAATAGTTCTAGAATAACTCTCATTAAACTCACATTATTAGTAGTATATACCTTAATTAAATAAGGCACTCCATCTATCTCTATTATTTCTGAGAGTAATATTAAATCTAGCTTGTCATTATTTTTAATGCTTACTATTTCATTACCTATATTATCTTCTAAAGAAAATAATACATTATACTTACCTTCTATTCTATTAATGTCTTCTTTTAGTTTATCAATTGAACTATAATTTCTACTTATCTCTGAAGTAATAAGAACATCTTTCATATCACTAATTTTTAAAATAACAGGATAAATCTTTATATAAAACCAGGAAAGTATAAGTAAAATATTAATAACACTTGCAATAAGAATAGCAAATGTAAAATTTCTTCTAGATTTTTTATTATTCATTTTCTAACTTCCTCACAAACTTATATCCATATCCCCATATAGTTATAATATACTCATCACTCTCAAGTTTATCTCTCAAACTCTTTATATTTACCGCAACTGTTCCTATATCACCATAATCATTCCCCCATACTGATTCATATATTTGCTCTTTCGATAAAACTATTCCCGCATTCTCCATTAAATATTTTAAAAGTTCAAATTCCCTAGTAGATAAGTTTATCTTCTTATTATCTTTTGTTACTTCAAAACTATCTTTATTAAGAACAATATCACCTATTTTTATAACATTACTTTTACTACTATTTATTCTCTTATTAAGTCTCAAGTGAGATTTAACTTTTAATAAAAGTTCTGTATTATCAAAAGGTTTAGTAATATAATCATCTCCACCTATTTCATAACCAAGCATCTTATCAATTAATTCATTCTTTGCAGATAAAAATACTATTGGACATTCAACTTTTTCTCTAATCTTAGAACACAATTCAGTACCACTCATATTAGGCATCATTATATCCAATAAAATTAAGTCAAACTTATCTCGATCTATAATCTCAAATGTCTCTATTGGATCATTAATAATATAAGAATCAATTTTTTCTTTTTTTAATATTAACTGAATTAGTTCTGATATATCTCTATCATCATCTATAATTAATACTTTAGCCATAATTCACCTTCTTCTATAACATATTATATATTAAAAAAAAGAAAAAATCTTTAATCTTCAATAATTATTGATGTCTTCTTTTTTAATTCATTAACTAACTTTTTAACATTCTTTTTAAATATAATTACATCT
>CAZMXJ010000068.1:0-5059 GCA_964570235.1 uncultured Clostridium sp.
TATGATATGGTTACTTTAGAAGGAATTAATAATATAAATGATATTATTGATTTAAAAGGCAACTATGTATATGTAAAAAGAAAAGATATAAATAGTTTTATTGATGAAGATTTATATGAATATAATGTTGTTGTAAAAGAAAAAGAATATAAAATTATAAATATTATAGAGAATAAAGCACATAAGATATTAGTACTTAATAATAATGTAATGGTACCTTATGTTACTGAATTTATAGAAAAAAAAGATGAAATAGGAAAAAAGATATATATGAAATTACCTGATAACTTAATGTAGGAGGAAGTATGAAGATAGATATTTTAACTTTATTTCCAGAGATGTATGATGGCTTTTTAAATACATCTATAATAAAGAGTGCTTTAGATAGAAAACTAGTAAGCATTAATACAGTTAATATTAGAGATTATTCAATGGATAAACATAAGAAAGTAGATGATACTCCATATGGTGGAGGTAGTGGAATGGTTCTTATGTGTCAACCAATATTTGATGCGATTAAGAGTGTAAAAAAAACTAATAGTAAAGTAATACTTATGACTCCACAAGGGGTTAAATATAATCAAAAGATTGCATATAATCTTTCGAAAGAAGAACATTTAATATTCGTATGTGGACATTATGAAGGATTTGACGAAAGAATAAGAAATGTGTGTGATTTAGAATTAAGTATAGGGGACTATGTATTAACAGGTGGAGAACTTCCCAGCATGGTTATAACTGATTCAGTAGTAAGACTTGTTGATGGTGTAATTGATGAAGGTTCACATCTTAACGATTCATTTAATAATGATAGACTAGATTATCCTACTTATACTAAACCAAGAGAATATGAAGGAATGAAAGTGCCAGATGTACTACTTTCTGGTGATCATAAAAAAATAGATGAATGGAGAAAAGAAGAAAGCGAAAAGAGGACAAAAGAAAGACGCCCTGATTTAATTTGCAAATATTTGCTTATAAGAAGTACTTTAAATGGAACTATTTCAATTGATGAACTAAAAGGTTACTCAATGAATCCTAAGAATAACGCTAAAAGAACTGATGTAATAAGCGTTAAGAATTTAAAAATAGTAGAATCAACGCTTTCAGAAAATCTTATAAAGAAAAAAATAGATAAAAAAATACAACAATTATTAATACTTATGATGAAGGTATTAGAAACAGATTCTACAGATGATGATGTATTAGTTTTAGATGAAGCGGATAGAATAAAGAGTTTACTTATGAATGAATATGTAAAAGTGCTAGGTGTTGAATATAGAGATTCTATACTTAAAAAAATTGATTATATTGTTAGACAATTTCAGTCAAAAAGAGTATATGTTACTGAAGAAATAATAGAGAAAAGTGGTAAAAGTAGATAACAGGGAAGTAGTGGTTGTTTATGGAAATTAGATTAAAAAATATAGAACTAGATAAAGAAAATAGACAAGATGCAATTGGTTTTGGTAATACAATTGACTTATATATGAAAAGAATACATGAATTAGAAAAACTAAGAGATGGTAATATAAGTGATATAGAGTTTTGTAAAAAAATATTTTCCATGTATGAAATAAAATTTGATAAAGACTATACTGATGTAATAAAGTATTTAAATGCTAAAAAAGGAATAATTTTGACTAATGTTCCTCATTATTGCAATGGAGCATGGACTTTATTATCATATGAAATTGCTTATTATGAACTAGATTTGGAGCATGTTTATATTGAAGAAGAAGTTAGTTCATTAGTAAAAGGAGAGAAGATATTATTGCTATCATCAAAACCATACATAAGCACAACGTATGAAGATTCATTTAATAGAAATATAGCATTAAGAAATCAATTAAGAACTTTAGAGGATTATGATTTTTCTAATTTAAGTAATAATGAAATAGAAAATAATAAGATGATAGTATCTATTATTAAAAACTTATTTAAGAATTATAGATTAAAGGAAGACATTGAAAGAGAAAAAAATAAATTACTTGAAATGTTACAAAAATATAAAGAGTATGCAGTTCAAATGAAACAATATTGTACTTGTAATATTGATAGATATAATCAATTAGAACAAGTATGTAATGATAAAATAAAAAAACTATGTGATTTTTAAAACTTATTTTCGAGAATTTTGAAAATTTTGAATAAAAATACCAATCCAATTGTAGCAAATGTACCGTCTAAAGATAAGGTAAAATTTAAATTGTAAGTATTGACTGTCCATAGCCGCATATTGTATAATTTATACATAATAGTAGTGTGTGTTTATTGACTATTATGAATTTTATTAAGAAAGGATTGAGAAAAATGGAAAAGCAGAGAAATACACAAATGATGGTAATTTTAGTTTTGGCAGTAGCGGTGTTGACAATGTCAGTAGGTTTTGCAGCTTATTCAACAACTTTATCAATTAATGGTACTGCTAATGTTAGTGCTGCAAATTGGGATGTTAATTTTGATACTACTACATTTGCTGAAAGTTCTACTATTAAAGCAACAACAAAAAATATTACCGGAACAAATGTTACTTATACAGTTGCATTAGCTAAACCTGGAGATTTCTATGAGTTTACTATCGATGTTAAGAATTTAGGTACATTTAATGCTAATTTAACTGATGTAACATTGACTGCACTAACTGAAGAACAATCTAAATATTTAACTTATAAATTATCGTACAATGGTACAGATTATTCTTCTACAGCTACTGGTTTATCTGTTCCTTTAGCTGCAAAAACTGGTGTTGAAACAGTTACAGTTAGAGTAGAATATGTTGCACCAGAAAATCCTGCTGATTTACCAGCATCTGATGTAGAATTATCTTTAACAGCTTCACTTACATATAAACAAGTAGCATAGTTGATTAAGATAATATAAAGTATTTTATTGGTTGCCATGGGGGCAACCAATAAAATTATGTTAGTGGGTAAGATTATGAAAAAGAATAAATTGGTGCTTTATCTTTGCAATGTATTGATTTTAGTTTTTGTTGCAATGTTTAAAAATTATAATTATGGAGTTTTATTTTGGATTCCATTTGCTTTATTTTTACTACTTAAATATGGTTTTCCTAGAGACAAGAATTATTTAAAATATAATACAATACAAATTGTAGTCATAAGTATATTCTCATATTTTTTAATTACTTATGGTCTTGGAATGATTACAGGTTTTGGCAAGAGTGTTTTTGCTTTAAATATTAAAGCAATTTTAAAAAATATATCAATTCCTTTTGTCTTAATTGTTTGTCAGGAAATAGTTAGATATATTTATGCTAAAAATAGTGTGAATGATAAGAAACCATATATTATGCTTACTTTAATTTATATATTTTTAGATATTGTTATGGAAATTAATGGATATGATTTCTATAGTTTCGAGATAGTATTCAAATTTATTTGTTTGGTAGTACTAAAGAGTATATTCAATGAGATATTATATAGTTATATTACTTATAATATTAGTTTTGTTCCTACACTTATTATGAAATTAGTGTTTGGATTATATATATATATTTTACCTATTTTCCCAAATTTAGGTGAATATCTAATATCTGTTTTTGGAGTATTATATCCAACAGCAGTTTATATAATGGTGTTTAAAACAATCAAATATTATGATAAGAGTAGTATATATGTAGCATCAGTTAGTAGAAGATATCTTGGTTATCCTTTGATAATACTTTTGCTGATAATGGTTACGCTTACATCTGGAATTGGAAAATATCAAATGATTGCAATCGGATCTGGTAGTATGTCTCCAGTTTATGAACGAGGAGATGCAGTTATATTTTCAAAAATAAAGTTTTTTGATGAAATTAAGGTTGGTTCAATTATTGCATATAATAAAAATGGGGTATTAATAACTCATAGGGTTGTAGAAATAATACATAAAAAAAATAGTTATCAATTTGTAACAAAAGGGGATTATAATGAAAATATTGATAGTGGGGTAGTTGATAGTGCTGACGTTAAGGGAATAGTTATATACAAGATACCTTACATTGGACGTCCAACAATATGGCTTAATGAAAAACTAAATAAAATATAAAAAAGAATAAAGCGTGGTGATAATGTGAAAAATGATGACAAATCTTTGAATGAAAGAAAAATTTACCGTTTGTTTATGATTTTTTCAATTATCATTTTATGCTTTTGTGCTTGCTTTTATATAAAAATGGGGTTAAATAATAAGAAAAAAATGGTTTTGGAATATCAAAGTAGTAGTGATATAAATTATAGGGTATTTTTAAAGGAAAATAATTTCTTTAATGAAGAATATTTAGGAATGAATAAAACTTATATAGCTAGTCTGATTGATTATTTGGATGTTGTTTTTAACTATAATCTTAAATATAGTGAAATAGTATCTGGTGAATATAAATATTATATTAAAGCTACTATCTATGCTGATAAAGATGCATCTAGTAAAGTAAACTATTGGTCTAAATCTTATAATTTAACAGAACCAGAAACAATTAAATTTGAAGATGCTAAAGATTTTATTGTTACTTCAAGAGTGGTAGTTGATTATCAGAAATATAGTGATTTGCTTAAAGAATTTAGAAAACAATATGGATTATCTATTAATGGATTTTTGAAATTAGAACTTGTTGTAGAAAGTGATTCTAAAAGTGAATTAATGGATAAAGATGTTAGAGTTAATTCTCTGACAGAACTTTCAATTCCACTTACAGAACAAGCAGTTGAATTGTCAATAGATACTGAAAATAATATAAGTTCTGGTGAGGTTGTTGAAGAGGTAGTACTTGAAGATATTAAATATAGAATATATTTAGATTTAGGTATAGCTTTTGCAGTTTTGTCCATTATATTATTTATTATATTTATTTATGATTTATACTTGTCACATAAAAGTAAGAGTAAGTATATTAAAGAACTTAAAAAGATTTTATCTACATATGATAGTATAATTGTTAATACTGTTAATATGCCTAACTTTGATAAATATAAAGTCATTTGTGTTAATTCTTTTAATGAGTTAATTGATGCTCATAGTGAAGTAAGAATGCCAATTAATTACATTGAATTAG
>CAZMXJ010000068.1:5069-5489 GCA_964570235.1 uncultured Clostridium sp.
GGAGATATTGCTTGGGTATATATGTTAAAGGAAGAAGATTATAAAAAAAGGCAAAAAAGATAAGATGTAATTATCTTTTTTGATATATAAAAAAGGATTAGGATAATGATATGATAAAAAAACATAATATTATTATATATTTATTAGTTTTAGTAATTATTTCTATTATGAGTATAGGATATGCTTACTATGGACAATTATTAGATTTTTCTGGACTTGTTAGTTTAGCACCAGATGGTAAATTTAGAATAGATAATGTAATGCTTACTGATAGTTCAAATGTCATTAGTAGTGCAACACCTATTTTTACTGATAGTTCAGTTGAATTTAATTTGGTATTTGGTGGAACTAATGAAGAGTATTATGCAATATATACTGCTGATTTAATAAATGAAAGCAGTTACAATTATACATATAATT
>CAZMXJ010000069.1:0-5476 GCA_964570235.1 uncultured Clostridium sp.
CCCCGCCCCGGCAAAACCGACGGCTTAGAAGGAAATGAATATTCACACAAAAGCTACGATAGTGCAAGAGCAAATTCTATATTACTTTACCATATTGAAAATAATGAAAACAATATAAGAGAATTTATTTTAAACGCATATAGAAATAAAAAAATGTATGACGAATATCTAAAAGAAATAGAACAAATAACTGACAAAACTGATAGTAAAATTATTGAAGAAATTGGATTTAATGAAGAAAAATTTAATAAAATTGAAAAAAGGATAATTGATGAAATAATAATTAATGAAAGTATTTATGATATTTCGATTAATGTAGTTGTTTCTTATATAACAAATTCAGGTAAATATAGTTATAGAAAAAATAAAATTGTAAAATATCAAGAATTATGTGATATATATATGCAATGGCGAAATAGTAAAAAATATGATGAAACTTCTAAAAGAGAAAGAAAATATATGAATGATAAACTAAGATATGATGTCTTAAAACGAGATAATTTTAAATGTAAAAAATGTGGTATTAGTGCTAAAGACGGTGCAAAACTACATGTAGATCATATTATTCCCGTATCAAAAGGTGGAAAAACAACTATCAGCAATTTGCAAACATTGTGTGATAGATGTAATCTAGGCAAAAGCGATAAACTTAACTAAAAGACATTATATGTCTTTTTTATTTTACAAATATATATCTTAACCTTATCCACGGTAATTCGACTCAAAATATAAAATAATCTACAGCAAAACATCATCAGGCAAACATAGAAAAAAGACTTGAACAAACAAGTCTTTATTTTTATTATTCACTTAATTTATCTTCAAGAACATCTAAAGGTTCTTCATCAGAAAAGTCAGATTCTAAATCAAAACTTACTTCAGAATACTTTTTAGCACCTGTTCCAGCTGGTATTAACTTACCAATAATTACATTCTCTTTTAATCCTTGTAATTTATCAACTTTACCTTTTATTGCAGCATCAGTCAATATTCTAGTTGTTTCTTGGAATGATGCAGCAGATAAGAATGAATCAGTTTCAAGTGATGCTTTAGTAATACCCAATAATACTGGTCTACCAGTTGCAGGTGTCTTACCTTGAAGGATTAATTCCTTATTAGTTTCAGTAAACTTAGATAATGAAACTAAAGTTCCAAGTAATAATTTAGAATCACCTTCATCAACTATTCTAATTCTTGAAATCATTCTTCTAGCAATTATCTCAACGTGCTTATCAGAAATACCAACACCTTGAGAACAATAAACTTTTTGAACTTCTCTTAATATATATTTTTGAACTGTTATTGGATCAGTTACTGCTAATAACTCTTTTGGATTTAAGTTACCACTTGTAAGAACATCACCTGGTTTAACAACATCACCAACTTCAACAAGTAACTTAGCACCGTAGTTAGTAACATGTTCTTTTGAATCAGCATCATTCATAATAGTAATCTTAAACTTACCATTAACATTCTCAATATTAGTAATCTTACCAGATATTTCGGCAATAGTAGCTTTACCTTTTGGATTTCTAGCTTCAAATAATTCTTGAACACGAGGAAGACCTTGAGTTATGTCATCTCCTCCTGCAACACCACCTGTATGGAATGTACGCATTGTAAGCTGTGTACCAGGTTCACCGATTGATTGAGCAGCCATAATACCAACAGCCTCACCTAATTCAACCATATTACCAGTTGCTAAATTTTTTCCATAACACTTTCTACATACACCATTTGAACACTTACAAGATAATAAACTACGAATCTCAACACTTTCAATTCCAGCTTTAACTATCTTATCAGCTATTTGTTCAGTTATATATACATTTCTATCAGCAATAACTTCACCAGTTTCAGGATTAATTACTTTCTTATTAGTAAATCTACCCAAAATTCTATCATATAAAGATTCAATTACAGTACCAGCTTTCTCATCTTTAATTTCTTCTACTACAACACCTTGTAATGTACCACAATCTTCTTCTCTAACAATTACATCTTGCGCTACATCAACAAGTCTTCTTGTCAAATATCCAGATTCCGCAGTCTTTAATGCAGTATCCGCACTACCCTTACGAGCACCATGTGTAGATAAGAAGAATTCAGATACGGATAATCCTTCATAAAAGTTAGAAGTTATTGGTATTTCCACAGATTCACCATTTGGTTTAGCCATAAGTCCACGCATACCGGCAAGCTGTGTAAAGTTATTTAAGTTACCACGAGCCTTTGATTTCATCATGACAAATATTGGGTTATCTTCGTTTTCATTAGAATAAACTTCTAATTCTTTTTGAACTTTTAACTTAGCATTATTCCATACTTCAATTACTTTCTTAAATCTTTCTTCATCTGTAATCAAACCTCTTTGGAATTGCTTATTAATCTTATCAACTAGTTCATTACCTTCTTTTAATATTTCAGGTTTATTCTTACTTGTAACTATATCACTAACAGCAATAGTAATACCTGCTTTTGTAGAATACTTAAATCCTAAATCCTTTAATTTATCTAGGAATATAGAAGTATCAGTAGTCTTATATCTCTTAAATACTTGGGCAATAATACTCTCTAAATCACCCTTCGCAAATGCTTTACCAGAAGGTATTTCTTGAATCTTTTCTTTTATGTTTTCACCCTTAGAAATAAAGAACTTAGAAGGTATAATCTTTTCAATATTTTCAGCACTAGCTTCATTTACATATTGGAAAGTATCAGGTAATATTTCATTAAACTTAATCTTTCCTACAGTAGTAACTAAATATTTATCTAATAAATAATCAGGGAAAATCTTATGCTTAAATGAACTTACCGGAACAACTATTCTAGTATGTAAAGTTATTTCATTTCTTTCATAAGCCATTAATGCTTCATCAGTATTCTTAAATACTCTACCTTCACCCTTTAATCCTCTTTTTTCCATTGTTAAATAGAAATTACCAAGAATCATATCCTGTGTTGGAGTAACAATAGGTTTTCCATCTTTTGGAGATAAAATATTGTTTGCACCAAGCATTAATAATCTAGCTTCTGCTTGAGCTTCTTCTGAAAGCGGAACGTGTACTGCCATCTGGTCACCATCGAAGTCTGCATTAAATGCAGTAGTAACAAGTGGGTGTAATCTAATCGCACGACCATCAATTAATTTAGGTTCAAATGCTTGAATACCTAATCTATGTAATGTAGGAGCACGGTTAAGTAACACTGGATGTTCTTTTATAACTTCTTCTACTACATCCCATACTCTCTCATCTTTATTTTCAATCATCTTTTTTGCACTTTTAATATTGTGTGCAATATCTCTTTCAACCAAAACCTTAATTACATGAGGTTTAAATAATTCAAGAGCCATCTCTTTTGGAAGGCCACATTGATACATCTTCAAATCAGGTCCAACAACTATAACTGAACGACCAGAATAGTCAACACGTTTACCTAATAAGTTTTGTCTAAATCTTCCTTGCTTTCCTTTTAAAATACTACTTAAAGATTTTAAAGGTCTATTAGAAGCACCTGTAACACTTCTTCCTCTTCTACCATTATCAAATAAAGCATCAACTGCTTCTTGAAGCATTCTCTTTTCATTCCTTACAATTATAGATGGTGCATTTAATTCAAGCAATTTCTTTAAACGATTATTTCTATTGATTACTCTTCTATATAAATCATTTAAATCAGATGTGGCAAATCTACCACCATCTATTTGAATCATAGGTCTAATTTCAGGAGGTATAACAGGAAGAGCAGTTAAAATCATCCATTCAGGTTTATTACCAGACTTAGCAAATGCATCTAATACTTCAAGTCTCTTAACTAATCTTAATTTCTTTTGACCAACAGAATTTTCTAATTCTTTATTTAATTCATCTATTTCTTTTTCAACGTCAACTTCCTCTAATAATTTTCTGATTGCTTCAGCACCCATGCCTACTTCAAAACCATCGCCATATTTTTCATAGAAACTGTGATATTCTTTATCTGACAATGTTTGTTTCTTTTGAAGAGGTGTAATGCCTGGATCAAGAACAACATAAGAAACAAAGTATAATACTTCCTCCAAGTCTCTTGGAGACATATCAAGAACAAGTCCCATTCTAGAAGGTGTTCCTTTAAAAAACCAAATGTGAGATACAGGAGCAGCAAGTTCAATGTGTCCCATTCTTTCTCTTCTCACACTTGACTTTGTAACTTCTACTCCACATCTATCACATATAATACCCTTGTATCTTAATCTCTTATATTTACCACAAGAACATTCATAATCCTTAGTAGGTCCAAATATCTTTTCACAGAATAATCCATCTCTTTCAGGCTTCAATGTTCTATAATTTATAGTTTCAGCTTTTTTTACTTCACCATAAGACCAAGAACGAATCTTTTCAGGAGAAGCAATCGCTATCTTAATTCCTTCAAATCTATTAGCATCCATTATTCTTCACCCCCATCAAATTCTTCTAACTCATCATCAAAGTCAGGTTCAAAATCTTCCATATCTTCATCCTCTTCCGTATCATCAAATGATTCATCTTCTGATGGATAGTCCTTAACCTCTTCTTTTATTTCATCTATTGAAAGAATAGGACCTTCTTTTGACTCTTCCTCTTCAAGTTGTTTCAAATCAATTTCTTGATTATTTTCATCTATCATTGAAACATCTAAACCTAGAGCTTGGAATTCTTTAACAAGAACTTTAAAGCTTTCTGGAACTCCAGCTTGTTTAATCATATTTCCTTTAACCAAAGCTTCATAAACTTTAACTCTACCAACAACATCATCTGATTTGATAGTTAAGATTTCTTGAAGAATATTTGCAGCTCCATATGCATATAATGCCCAAACTTCCATTTCTCCAAATCTCTGTCCACCAAATTGAGCTTTACCACCAAGCGGTTGCTGTGTAACCATTGAATAAGGTCCCGTACTTCTTGCATGTATCTTATCGTCAACCATGTGATATAACTTAATCATATACATGACACCAACACTTATTCTATTATCAAAAGGTTCACCAGTACGACCATCATAAAGAATAGTCTTACCATCTTCATCCATTCCAGCCTCTTTCATAAGTTCTTTAATATCATCAATAGTAGCACCATCAAATACTGGAGTTGCTGTATGAATACCTAATTTTTTAGCGGCCATACCTAAATGAAGTTCAAGTATCTGACCAATATTCATACGAGATGGAACACCTTGTGGATTAAGCATGATATCTACAGGAGTTCCATCAGGCATATAAGGCATATCTTCTTGTGGCAATATTAGTGATACAATACCCTTATTACCATGACGTCCTGACATCTTGTCACCTATTGATATTTTTCTTTTCTGAATAATTGAAATTCTAACTACCATATTAACTCCGCTAGGTAGTTCATCACTATCCTTCTTAGTAGTTATCTTAACCTCGTGAACAATACCACCTTCTCCATGTTCAACTCACAAAGATGTATCACTAAATTCACGAGAT
>CAZMXJ010000070.1:0-5407 GCA_964570235.1 uncultured Clostridium sp.
CAAGATTTGTTTAAAATCAAGAATGCTTTGCTAGATTATAAAAATAACTTAGTATTTGATATGGATGAAATAACTACTTTACCTAAAGAAAAAGTTACTTTAGAAGGTGAAGATTTAGAACAATTTAAAAAATTACTAACGTTGTTAGACGATGTAGATGATGTTCAAAATGTATATCATAATGTTGAATTGGGAGAGTAATCTCTCTTTTTAATTATAGGAAATTTATTTTGGCCTATATGTAATACTTTAAGTTTTAAATTATAAGTGATATAATTAATTAAGGTGATAATATGTATAAATTTAAAATAGATATCAGTGAAAAAGAATATAATAAATTTATAAGTGAGTTTTCCATGGCTCCTATTACGCAAGATTATAGATGGGCTAGTGTTAAAAATGATTGGAATCACACATTATGTGCTTTATATAAAGATAATAAAATAGTAGCCGCATCACTTCTTCTTATTAAGACTTTTCCAATGAACTTGAAAATGATTTATAGTCCTAAGGGGTTTCTTATAGATTATACAAACAAAGAATATCTAGAAGAATTTACTAAAGGAATAAAAGAATATGCTAAAAAGATAAAAGCATTTGTAGTTAAGATAGATCCTTTAATTGCAGTTAATGAAGATTATTATGATACTTTCATAAATAAAGATGATAAAGTAAGCCCTAAAAATTATTCGAAAGATAAAGATATCAAAATTGATAATCTAAAATCTTGTGGATACATTCATGGTGGATATAAAAAAAATGTAGGTGCATACATACAACCTAGATTTAATATGGCAATAAGTTTAATTGACAAAGATAATAAGGCACTTACAGAAAAAGAATTATTATCTAGTTTCAAAAGAAACGCAAAAAGATATCATGGAGAATTTCAAACTAAAAGAGGAGTATCTTTTATATGTGTTCACGATAATTCATATATAGATGATTTTTATAGAATAATTAAAAGTACAGAAGATAGACAGGGTATATCATTAAGAAGTAAAGATTACTTTAATAGAATAATGTCCTCATTTAAAGAAGATGCATATATGTATATAGCAAGAGTTGATGTTAATAAGTTTGAATCATTTTTAAAACATGAAATAGAACATGAAAAAGATGAGAATTTAATTAATAAGTATAAATCACAATTAGAAGATGCAAAGGGAGCAAAAGAAAAATATGGAAATGAAATATCAATTGCAGCCACTTTAGCAATTATTCCACCTAACAAAAAAGGAATAAAGAAAGTAGAATATTTATATGCAGGAACTTTTGAAGAAGTATTTCCTTATCTAAATACTAATGCAAGTGTTCATATAAATAGTTTTATCGATATGCTTAATATGGGTTATGATTATGCAGATTTAGAAGGTGTTGATGGTACACTTGATGATCATTTGACAAAGACAAAAGCTAAATATAATCCAGTATTACTTGAATTTGTAGGTGAATTTGATTTAGCTATTAATAAATTTTGGTATTTCATATTTTCAAAATTTAGTGTACAATTAAAGAAAATATATAGACTAATAAAAGGTAGGTAGTATGAAAAAATTAAAAATAATTTTATTAATAATTTTATTGCTAATTCCAAGCATATTTAATTTTTATCCAGATAAGATAGAAGCAAAGACAATTGCCGAATTAAGAGAAGAATTAAGAAAAATTGAAGAAAAAGAAGAGCAAAATAATAGTAATATAGCAAAGACAGAAGCGGAAATAGAGTCAGCTAAAAATCAAGTTTCTGCTAATTATGCACAAATAGATCAAATTAATAAAGATATTATAGCAGCAGATGAAGAAATTAAAAATCTAGAAGAAGAAATAAAGAAAAAGGATGAAACAACTAAGAAACTAATGCTTTCATTACAAACTACTAATGGAAATTCATTTTACATAGAATATTTATTTGGTGCAGATTCAATAACTGATTTTATATATAGATATTCAATAACAGAGCAAATAACTACTTACAACGAAAAACTTGTAGTTGAAATGAATAAAATGATTGATGAAACTAAAGAAAAGAAGATCTATTTAAAAAATAAGCAAGAAGAGTTAAATGAAAAACAACAAGAATTAACTACACAAATAACAGAACTTACAAATTCAAATGTTAAGTTGTATGAGTTAGGGACTAGTATAGAAGATGAAATTAAAAATGCAAAACAAGTTATTCAAATGTATGTAAATGCAGGATGTGGAGAATATGAAGATATAAAAGTATGTGCTAACAAATTACTTCCTTCGGATACTAAGTTTTGGAGACCATTTGATAGTGGATATGTGACTAGTGAATATGGATATAGAAATGCAATTTATGTTGGAAATAAGTTAATATCATCTTCTGGTATTCATGAAGGAATAGACTTGTCTAATGGATTAGGGAAAAACAATCCTATATATTCTGTTGCAAATGGTAAAGTAGCAGCAATATGGTATGACATTTGGGGAGGCAATCAAATAACCATTCACCATAATATAAATGGTAAGTCATATTCATCATCCTATGCACATATGAGCAAAATTACAGTTAATAAAGGTGACATAGTTACAAAAGATACTATAATTGGATATATGGGAGCTACTGGTAGTGCTACAGGATACCACTTACACTTGGCAATATCTACAGGATTAAGATTTACAGAATATTCTGGATATAGTGCTTATGTAGCAAGAACAGTTAATCCTAGAAACTTAATTAACTTTCCTAGTGGCTATAGATCTTGGAGTGATAGAATACATTATTATAATTAATAAAGTTATAATATAATTGATGGTGAAAAATATGAAAATAGGAATAATATTTGCAATGGAAGAAGAACTCTATGCATTAAAGAAAAACCTAAATATTGAAAAAGAGTTCAATCTATTCGATTTAAAATTTTACGAAGCTACTATAAAAAATTTAAAGTGTATACTTGTACAAAGTGGAATAGGAAAAGTAAATTCTGCAAGAACTACTCAAATTTTAATAGATAATATAAAAGTAGACTATATATTTAATATTGGAGTAGCAGGTGGAATAGATAATTCACTTAAAGTAGGAGATGTTGTAGTAGCGAATAGTTTAGTTCAACATGACTTTGATATTACAGCATTTAATCATGAAAAAGGTTATATACCTAACATTGGAAAAAATATCTATTGTGATGAATACTTATTAAGACTTGTAAAAGATATAGATAAAAACCTCATATTTGGCGTAATAGCATCTGGTGATATATTTTGTACAGACGAAAAAATGGCAAAAAAAATACATGATAAATTCAACGCATTATGTGTAGAAATGGAAGGTGCAAGTATAGCACAAGTATGTTACCTATGTAACATCCCATTTCTAATTATGAGAAGTATATCTGATACTCCTAATAATGATAATGCAGTTACATTTGATGAGTTTTTAAAAATAAGTTCAGATAAAGTAGCAGAAGTTATGATAGAACTTATTAAAGAACTAGGTAAAGGAGATTTATGAAAAATAGGAATGGATTTACACTGATTGAACTATTAGCAGTTGTAGTAATTTTAGCATTAACATTTATGTTTATTGCACCAAAGATGGTCTCTTTAATAAAAGAAGGCAATAATACCAATAAAAAAATATTTGAAGAAAAGATGATTGAAGCAGCAAAAGAGTATGTATTTAGTAATAATGAAGGGTTTCTAAATACACTCGTAACTGAAGGAGATCAAAAAATCATATATGAAAGTGATTTAATCAATTCAAAGTTGATAGATTCAAAAGATATTGAGAATATAGATGGCTTTTTAGGAGTAAAAGTAAAACTTTTACCAGATGATAAATTTGAATATACAATAGTATATACTAATGATACAACAGATGTAGCGTGCTTTAGTTATGAAGAAATACATCAATTATCTAGCTTTGACATAAACGAAGAAGCATGTAAGACATATTTTGCGGGTGCTCCTGTAGATCAAGTTGAAACGTTTTGTACAGGTGGAGAAGTTGAAGGATATTCTTTAAAAGATGAAATAAATGAAGGATGGAGATCGTTAGAAGAACTAGAAACAGAAGGAGTAATAAGCAATGTACAATATGCAGATGTCATATCTATAACAGGATATAGTGAAACATGTCCTAAAGATGTAATAATACCAGGTAAGATAGATAATAAAACTGTTGTTGCAATAGGAGATTATGCATTTACTACTGAAGGAGTTGATCCTAGTGCAATTAGTAATGACCTATTATATGAAAATTATGCAGTTAGTACTTTAGATGTCAAAAGTTATAATGAAAATATATTACCAATTTCATATGTGAGTATCGGTATTGGAATAACAAGTGTAACAATTCCAGATAGTGTTACAACAATAGGAAGTAGTGCATTTGAAGGTAATCAACTAACAAGTATAACAATCCCAAATAGTGTAACAACAATAGGGTATGGAGCATTTGCTAATAACAAATTAACTAGAGTAACAATTCCAAATAGTGTAACATTCATAGGAAGTAGTGTATTTTCATATAATCAAATCACAGAAGTAAATTTTCCAACTACACCATTAACCCTTGGATGCGATGTATTTACTAGTAATCCAATATATGATACTTTGGCATATCCAAGTAATATTACGGCTGAGACTTGTCCAACTTAAAATAACCAGTTAATTCTGATAGAAAATATGATTTAATAATTCATAATTCTATCAGTTTTTTCTATTTTCTTTTGTCTTACACAGAGACCGTGTAAGAATAACTGTGTAAGTTGTAAAACTTAGATAGTTATTTTAATAGTAGAAAATATGATATTAGAAGAATGGATGAAAAGAGAATTAGATGAAGTATATGTAAGTACAATAATCATGAAAGAAACTGCATATAAAAGAATTAATGGAATACCCAAGAAACAAAATATTTATATATTAATGGGTTTAAATTTAAGAGAATATAAAAAATGTTAATTTAGAGTCAGCGACTGATGCATCAAATAACATATTAGAAAAGTGGAAAACAAATAAAATACTTTATAAAAAATTAAGTAATGATATACCCCATCTTTTACAATTATATGATTATCCAGAAGAAATAAGAAAAATAGTATATACAACGAATCCAATAGAATCAATGAACAGTGCATTAAGAAAAGCAACAAATGGAAAAGGATCCTTTGTAAATGAACAAGCATTAGAAAAGTTATTATATTTAAGAATAAAAGAATTGAAGGAGAAATGGGGGAAAAATATATTGATTTATAAAAATAAAATATAATAATACAAATCATAAAAAATATGGTACAATATAAACATCGAATAGTAAAATTTAAGAAAGGTAAGAAAACAACAAAAGTACTAAACTTACACAGATAAAATTTTACGGTCTAGATATAAGATAGGAGATAGAGTAATGAAAAAGAAAAAAGGGTTTACATTAGTA
>CAZMXJ010000071.1:0-5376 GCA_964570235.1 uncultured Clostridium sp.
CTTTTAATTTTTGGAAGGGATATTTACGTTTTTAACTATAAAAAGAAATGTTGAATAAAAATCTTATATTTAAATTATTTGAAAAAAGTCTATTTTTATGTATAATATTATTTGTAGGGTAATATATAGGATGTATAGTGCATTTCACATATTTTACACATATTTTTTTATAATATTACCATATTTTTTGTGATATAGTAATAGTGTATAAAGGAGGACATATGAAAGAAAAAACAAAAAGTATATTAACAATTATTATAACTTTTATAGTTGGTGTTATGGGAACATTATTTACGCTTAAGATGTGTGGATTATTAGATGAGAGAGTAGTGAAAGTAGATAGGACTGTAAAAACTGTAAATATTACGGAAACTAATACTATAAGAGAATCAGTAGATAAAATATACAATGCGGTTGTATATATTGAGTCTTTAAAAAATGGTGTTGCAAAAGGTAGTGGAAGTGGATTTGTTTATAAAACTGATGATAAATATGGTTATGTATTAACAAATCAACATGTTATTGATGGAAGCACAGAAATAGAAATAACTAATATAGAAGGTGGTGTTTCTAAAGCAACATTGCTTGGTGAGGATTCATATTCTGATATAGCAGTTCTAAGAATAAGTAAAAATGATGTATTACAAGTAGCAGAGCTTGGTAGTAGTGAGGATTCATATTTAGGAGATACAGTATTTACGGTAGGTTCTCCACTTGGAAAAACATATATGGGAAGTGTTACAAAGGGAATCTTATCTGGTAAGAATAGAACAGTTACAGTTAGTAGTCAATATGTAATGGAAGTATTACAAGTAGATGCTGCATTAAATCCTGGAAATAGTGGAGGACCACTTGTAAATATTAATGGAGAAGTAATAGGAATTAACTCATTAAAACTTTCGCAAAATGAAATAGAAGGAATGGGGTTTGCTATACCAATTGAACTTGTTAAAACTATTTCAGAAAAACTTGAAAAAGGTGAAGAAATAAAAAGACCAGTACTCGGAGTAAGTATGTTAGATGCAAGTAGTACATATCAACTTTATAAAAATGGTATTACTATTGATTCAGATATTGATGAAGGTGTTGTAGTTGTTGAAGTATCAAAGAATACTCCTGCTGATGTAGCTGGACTTAAAAAGGGTGATGTAATTTTAGAACTTAATGGTACAAAAATTACAAATATTGCATATTTTAGAGCTGAGTTATATAAATATAATGTTGGTGATACAATTAAGTTAAAGATAATGAGAGATAACAATATAAAAGAAGTTAAAGTAAAATTAGATGTAACTTTAGAAAATAGTTAAGAATATTAACTATTTTTTTATGGTTGTTCCTTGCTATGAAAATTTAAGTAACACATGCATCTTTAGTCGCAATAAGTTATTTAGTAAAGATGATATCACTTAATAATGATTTATTTAATTTGGAGTAAAGCTTTAAAATAAAAGTGTAAATTTATACTATTTTTCCCTTTATTATGGTAAAATTGTTGATAGGGGAAAATAGAAAGTATATAGAGAATATATATTATAGCAATAAGGAGTAGTTATGAATTTAGAAACATTGAATGATACACAATTAGAAGCAGTTGAAACAACTGATGGACCAATACTTATTCTTGCAGGTCCTGGAAGCGGTAAAACAAGAGTAATAACTTATAAAATTGCATATTTACTTGAGGAAAATAAAGCAAAGCCATGGGAAATACTTGCAATTACATTTACAAATAAGGCTGCAAAAGAAATGAAAATGAGATTAGAAAACTTAATCGAAGAAGATATAAAAAGTATGCAGATTTCTACATTCCATTCATTTGGGCTTAGAATAATAAAAGAAAATCATGAATTTTTTAATTTAAATAAAAACTTTACTATATTAGATGAAGCTGATAGTATTTCAGTTATAAAAAAGATAGTTAAAGAGATGAATCTAGATGAGAAACAGTATAATGCAAGAAGTATTAAACATAAGATTAGTAGTGCTAAAAATGAGCTTATAGATTCTAAGAAATATAAAGTGTATGCAAGAACATTAATAGATGAAAACATCGCAAAAGTATATGAAAAATATCAAGAAAAACTTTTAAGAAGTAGTACGGTTGATTTTGATGATTTACTTATGTTACCAATTGAATTATTTAAGAAGAATAAAGAAGCGTTAGAACACTATCAAAATAAATATAAATATGTTTTTATAGATGAATATCAAGATACAAATGAAGCACAATATTTATTAAGTAGAATGATTAGTGAGAAAAGAAATAATATATGTGTAGTTGGTGATGAATGTCAAAGTATATATTCATGGAGAGGTGCTAATTTTAAGAATATTCTTAATTTTGAAAAAGATTATGAAAATGCGAAAGTTATATTACTAGAACAAAATTATAGGTCAACAAAGAGAATTATAGAAGCTGCTAATAGTGTTATTAAACATAATAAAGAAAAGAAAGATAAACATTTGTGGACTGATAATAGTGAGGGTGCTAAGATAAAATATATGAGGTGCTATGACGAAAAAGATGAAGTATTAAATATAATAAATCAAATTAAGCACTTTAAAGAAGAAGGTATTCCTTATAAAGAAATGGTAGTTTTATATAGAACTAATGCTCAATCTCAATCAATAGAAAGAGGATTTTTAGAGAATACTATTCCATATAAAGTAGTAGGATCATATGCTTATTTTAATAGAAAAGAAATTAAAGATTTAGTTGCATACTTAAGATTAATTAACAATAAAGATGATGATGTTAGTTTATTAAGAGCAATAAATGCACCTAAAAGAGGAATAGGTGCTAAAACAATAGAAAAACTAGAAGCACAAGCAAATGAAAATAATAAAAGCATATTTGATTCTATTGAAAGTGGTAAAGAACTAGCATTTAAAAATTTAATACTAGATATTAATGAAAAAATGAAAGATAAATCTTTTGTTGAATTTATAGAACTAGTATTAGATGAAACAGGATTAAGAAGCGAATATGAATTAGAAAAAACAGTTGAAAATGAAGCAAAGCTTGAAAACTTAGAAGAATTTAAATCAATAGCGAAAAACTTTGAAGATTATAATCCGGGAGCAACGTTAGAAGAATTTTTAATAGAAATTTCTTTAATAAGTGATGTAAAAGAAACAAAAGATGATGATGAAGTAGTAACTCTTATGACAATGCATGCAGTAAAAGGATTAGAGTTTGATGTAGTGTTTGTAACTGGCCTTGAAGAAGGATTATTTCCACATAGTAATTCAATGCATGATGAAAGTGAACTTGAAGAAGAAAGAAGAATATTTTATGTTGCAATAACAAGAGCAAAAAAGGTTCTTTATTTAACAAACGCTACAAGTAGGATGCTATTTGGTAATGTACAATGTAATCAACCAAGTAGATTTATAGAAGAAATTAACCCTGATGATGTAGAAAAGTTATTTGAAGAAAATAAGAGTACGAGAGAAATTAAAATAAATAAAAAAGATAATTTTAATGATGAAGATTTAGATTTAAAAGCAGGAGATCATGTAGAACATAATGCTTATGGAAGAGGTATAGTTGTATCTATACAAAAGGGAGTTGCTTCAATTGCTTTTCCAAGTCCTTATGGTCTTAAGAAAATATTAACTACATATAAAGGTTTAAAGAAAATATAGGAGGAAGTATGAATAAAACTTTATTAATAATGGCTGCTGGTATGGGTAGTAGATTTGGAGGATTAAAGCAACTTGAACCAGTAGGTCCAAATGGTGAAATTATTATTGATTATTCTATTTATGATGCAATAAGGAATGGATTTAATAAAATTGTATTTATTATAAAAGAAGAAAATTATGATATTTTTAGAGAAAAGATTGGTAAAAAAATAGAAGATAAAATACAAGTAGAATATGTATTTCAGAAGTTAGAAAACTTACCAGTTGGATATAGAGTACCAGAGGAAAGAGTAAAACCATGGGGAACAGCACATGCGATTCTTTCTGCAAAAGATGTAATTAATGAACCCTTTGTAGTAATAAATGCAGATGATTTTTATGGAAATGATGCATACCGTGTAATAAGCAAGTTTATGGAAAAAGAAAATAACTCAAATAAGAAAGAATATGCAATAGTTGGTTATGATGTAATTAACACATTAACTGAAAATGGTTCAGTTAAAAGAGGAATATGTAAAATTGAAAATAATTATTTAACTAGTATTGATGAATCATCTATTGAAATGAAAGATAATGTTATTGAGGCAACATCACTTGTTGATGAAAAGGTATATACAGTAGAAAAAGATGCTAAAGTATCAATGAATATGATGAGTTTTACACCAGATATATTTGAATATTTAGAAAAGAATTTTATAGACTTTTTAGAAGAAAGCAAAGAAAATCCATTAAAATCTGAATATTTAATACCAACAGTACTAGCAAAAGGTATTGATGAAGGTTATTGCAATGTTTCAGTAATAAATACAACTGCAAAGTGGACTGGTGTAACATATAGGGAAGATAAAGAGGCTGTAGTAAATTATATTAGTGAGTTAGTAAGAAACGGAGAGTATCCTAATAAGTTATGGTAAAAAGCAAATTTTTGCTTTTTTTCTTTTTTATAGAGGAAAAATGTAAAAATAACGAGAAAGTATAAGATGAGGAGAAGAAATGAACTACTATAATGAAATAAAACAAGAACTAATAAATAATGAAACGTATAAAAAGGTAAAAGATTATTCAAAAAATAGAAGTGATTTAGAAACTTATTATAATGTAGGTAAATTACTTGTAGAAGCACAAGGTGGAGAAACAAGAGCTAAATATGGGGATAGTTTAATAAAAGAATATTCTAAAAGATTATCATTAGAATTAGGCATGGGTTATGGCGAAAGAAGTCTAAAAAATATGCGAAAGTTTTATATTTATGCTCAAAAAGGGCAGACACTGTCTGCCCAATTATCTTGGTCACACTATTGTGAATTATTACCTATGAAAGATATCAACATTATAAACTATTATATTAATGTATCAATAAAGCAAAATTTAAGTGTAAGAGAACTAAGAAATAAAATAAAAAATAAAGAATATGAAAGATTAGATGATAAAACAAAACATAAATTAATGGTACAAGATAAAGAAAAAATAGAAGATTTCATAAAGAATCCAATATTAATAAAAAATAGTTATAAAGAGATAATAAGTGAGAAGTTATTAAAACAACTAATATTAGAAGATATGGATAATTTCTTATCTGAATTAGGTGAAGGATTTTGCTATATAAAAAATGAATATAAAATTAAATTAGGAGATAGATATAATTATATAGATTTATTACTTTTTAATATTAAATACAATTGTTTTGTAGTAATAGAACTAAAAGTAACTGAGTTAAGGAAAGAA
>CAZMXJ010000072.1:0-5332 GCA_964570235.1 uncultured Clostridium sp.
ATATTTATAGTTATTCTATTAAGTATATTTTTTAATAATATATATAATTTTTAACAAAATTTTACATAAATTTTAATCTAAAGTATTGTAAACTGATTAATAAAATGTTACTTTTAGTATAGGTGAAGTAATATGAAGAATTTGAGTAATAAAAAATTTGTTAAAAGTACATTTATGAAAGGTATTTTTGTAAGTTTATTAGTGGGATTAATATGCTGTGGACTTTACAAATTTGGTGGTGAAGAATTTAATATTATATATAAATTAAATGCATTTTTTAATGGACTTACGGAAGATACAATATTAAATAATGGTGGTTTTGAGACTGATGTTATTTCTTCAAATTATGAGTATATTAACACAACTGGATGGACTAGTGTTACTCATGACAATAAAATATTAACTTCTAAGTTTGGAGCAAATACAACAGATTATTTTGCGGAAGTAAATTCTGATATGCCAAATTCTTATTATAGAGATATTACGCTTGAACAAAATAAAGATTATAAATTCGATATTTCACATAGAGCACATGTTCGTTCAAATACAACAAATGAATTTACTTTTGATGAACTTGCGGTTATTTTAGGACCAAAGCAATCTATTAGTCCTGCACAAAATTCTGATAAAAAAGATCAATTTATGCTTATGTCTTCTTGGCTAAAGGATAATATTAAAAGTGTAGCTGTAAATAATATTAGTAATATGTATACAGTTTACTCTAGTCCATTTGGAGAATTAGGTACTTTTACCACTGAAGGATTTAGTTTTACTAAAACGGATGTATATACTGAAAAATGGTTTATATGGATTATTAAATCATCTACTTATAATTTCTTTGAATATACTGTTGATTTTAATAGTGATGAGTTAGAAAATGGAATGGTTGCTCTTTCAAGCGTATCATCTGGATATGTGGGTAGCGGTTCTATTTCATACGGAAATATTGTTAAGTATTTTAAAATATATAATGATGATGTTGCTCTTTTAGATTTTGATTTAGAAAAAATTTATAATGATAATGAAAGTATATTTTCTACGCTTTCTACGAAAGGATATGGGGTATTTGATGCGCTTAATGGAACAAATCCTCCTATTACAGATAATTGGTGGAATGTAACAGAAACTTCAAAAAAAATAGAATTTGGTTATCGTTCATCCGCAAAGAATGCTTATTATCTTAATGATATAAGTAGGACACCGGTTTTAGAAGGTAATCAATTTGTAGTAGCGGATAATATATATCAAAATATTGATATTGGTACAAATAAACATTTAGAAATATCTTTTGTATCTAGGTCATTAAATCCTTTAGCGTCTATTTCAAATAGAATTTTTGTATTTAATACTTCTCTTGTTCCAACCGTAAATTCTGAAACAAAAAAGACTCAGTTAGATTTACTTAGTGAATATATTAACTCTTTAAGTGCAACAAGTGATGAGCAAAATATAATTTATACAGTAGATTTTGATAGTAATGGATTATTTACTGTTGATGTTAATGATGCATTTAGTACAACTAAAGATGAGATACATAAAAATCCTATTTCATATATTGACTATAATCCAAATACTTCTGATGAATGGAGAAAATATGCTTTATTTATAGATTTAACAGATTCTGGTATTGAAGGGAATGTTTCAATATACTTTAATTCAGGTGCTTATGGCGGGGAGTCAAATTTACTTGATAATGTAGCAGTTAGTTATAATACTGAAATGGATTTTTTAAGTACTGAATTTGAAGGAGATGGAACTGAAAGCAATCCATTTTTAATCAAAAGTGAGGAAGATTTTGTTAAATTTAGAAATTATGCTTATAATTCCAAATCAGATTTTTTAAATATTTATTTTAAACAAACTAATGATATAACTTTTACTAATAATTTATCTATATCTGAAACTCCATCTTTTGCAGGTATATATGATGGAGCTGGATATACTCTTAAAAATATTAACATGGAATCTACAACTGGAAATTCAAGAGTAAGTTTATTTTATGAATTAATTGGTACAATTAAAAATTTAGGTATACAAGATTCAACATTTATTGGTTGGTCTATTTCTGGTATTGCAGATAAAATGTCTGGGAATTCAGTTATAGAAAACTGCTTTGTACAAGCTACGCTTAGTTCCTCAAATACCGATTCATCATATGCAGCTGGATTTGTTTCTTCAATTAATGGAAATGCTAAAATATTAAATTCTTATTTTTATGGAGTTCAAAATGCAGTAACTAATTTTGGAATAGGTGCGTATCGTGCTGGCAGTAAACCTACATTTGTAAATGTATTTTCTAATTTTTCTCCAAATATTTCTTCATATAGTGCAACTAATGCAGTACCTAGTATTACAAATAGTTCTACAAAATCTCTAACTGAGATGCAAGATATAGAATTTTTAAATACACTAAATGAATATACAGGTACAAATAATTCTTTAGTTGCGTGGGTTGTTGATGAGGAAACAGGACTTCCAGTATTACTTCCTGATATAATTAATCCTGAATTAAAAAAATTATATGTAAAAAATAATGCTGAAGGTAATGATTTATATTTAATTAGTAGAGATGGTAAATATTATTTATATTTATCTAAAAATATAAACCGTGAGAATATGGTTACAAATTTTGTAGTAAATACTCCACAAATTGAGGTTTTTGTTTATGATAAAGATGGAAATGAACTTGGTAAAATAGAAAATGATGTAGCTAATGATTACTTTGTAAATGATGAAGTGGTTATTAAATTAAAATATAAAAATGAGTTTAGTGGTAATTATGTGATAAATGTTATGCAATCTGATTTGCCATCAGTATATTTAAACATAAATCCTACTGAAACTGAAACTGCTGATCAATTGTTAACACAAATTAATTCAGATAGAAATCATGATATTGGTTTTCCTGGTATTGCATATATAAGAAATTCTAATGATGAATTAACTACTGCTTCATTTAAAAAAATGAAGGGAAGAGGAAATGCTACTTGGACTTATTCAAAAAGACCTTATCAAGTAAAATTTAATGAAGATATATCAATGTTAGGAATGAAGCCTAGTAAAACATGGTTATTTATTACTAATTATACAGATGGTAGCTTAACTAGAAGTGCAGTATTCTACAAACTAGCCCAAGAACTTGGAATTGATTATGCTGTTGAATTTGAAACTGCAGATGTATATATAAATGGTAAATATAATGGTACTTATTTAGTAACAAGTAAAGTTGAAAGAGGTGCAAATAGAGTAGATATATCTAAAAATGATAGTTTGATAGAAATAGATAATTATGCAGATACTAATCAATTTACTTCAAATATTAGTAATCATAAATTTACTATTAAATATCCAGATTTAGATGATGCAACAGAGGAAGAAAGAAATGAAAAAATTGAACTTAATAAGAATTTAATTGATGAGTTAGAAAGTAAGATTTATAATGAAAATGTGACTTATGAAGAATTAAGTCAAATTATTGATTTAGAATCTTTTGCGAAAGCATATTGGGTATTTGAAATATCAGAAAATTATGATGCAATGTATGGTAGCTCATATATTTATACAAAAGATAATTTAGTACATATGGGACCAATGTGGGATTTTGATAATACATTAAATATGTTAAGTCAAAATAATACATCATTAACTGACTATTACTTATTAGGTAATAAGGGTGGTGCAGGGGATAGAAGAGTTCGTTGGTTTAATGAGCTTATGAAAAGACAAGAATTTTCTGATTTAGTTGATAAGGTATTTTTAGATAATATTGAAATATTTAAAAAATTATCTAACTCTGCTAAAAACTATAATTTAAAAATAAATAAGAGTGCCTTAATGAACTATTCAAGATGGCCTTATGATGTTATGAAATCTGAACATAATTATTATATGGGTGGAAATAGTTTTGAGGAAGCATCTACAAATTTAATTTCATCTATTAATACGCGTGTTAATTTCTATTTAGAAGAATATAAGAATTTAATTATGAAGCAAGTTAAGTATGAAACAACCGATGTAAATGGTAATACAATAACTAATACAATTGATTTAAGTGATAATAAAACTATAAAGTTACCTAATACAATAAAAGATGATGCAGAAATATCATTGATTGGAATTACAGATGATTCTAATGAAATAGGTACACCTTCTATTACACTTTCAAATGGTACTTTTAATAATAAAATATATTTTACTAATAATGTAAGCGTTAATTGTGATAAAAAAACCAATCGTAGTTACTACAACTTATCATTTGAAAAAGAAACACCTACTATTAAAGAAATAGAAATAAGTGAAGTCCCAACAAAAACCGAATATTATGAGGGTGATACTTTTGATAAAACAGGTATGGTAGTAAATGCTGTATATACTGATAATACTAAAAAAGAAATAACTGACTATGTAATAGATAAGAGTGTTTTAACAATAAATGATAGTGAGGTTAAAATATCATATGATTCTAAAGTTGTTTCTTTACCTATAACTGTTAAATCTAATCCAGTTATATCTATTGAAATAAAACAATTACCAAATAAAACTACATATATAGATGGAGAAGATATTAAACTTGATGGATTAGAAGTAGTTTCTGTTTATGAAAATGGTAAAAAAGAATTAATTGAAGATTATACTATTAATACTAATAAAGCAACTTTATCTACAAATGAAATAGTAATTAGTTATTTGGCATATACTTGTAAATTTGACATAACTGTAGAAGAAAATTCTATTATAGATTTACAAATTACAAAGAAACCAAATAAATTAGAATATTTAGTAGGTGAAAAGTTTAATACAGAAGGTATGATTGTTACAGCAGAATATAAAGATGGTACTAAAAAAGAAATAACTGATTATAAGTATCCAACTAGTAAATTAACTATTAATAATAAATTAATTTATATTGAGTACAAAGGAAATAAAGTTCCATTAAATTTAACAATTATTAATAAGCAAGTTGTTAATAATAATGGTGCTCAAAAACCAAATAAGAATCCTATACAAGATATTGAAGATTATACTTTTATATATGGCGCTAACCAATATATAATAGTTGGTTCAGGTAACACTTTAAGATTTGAGATAAATTCTTCTACTGATTTATTAGATAAGATTTATATTAATAATAAATTGTTAGATGTTAATAATTATACTATAAGTGAAAGTGGAAAAAATTTAAGTATTAGTATCAATAATAGTTATTTAGAAAGTTTAAAACCTGATGAATATTCTATTGAAATTAAATTAAATAATGGAAAAGAATTAAGTACTAAATTTTTAATAAGTAATAAAAATAGTGATGATATGGAAGATAATATTAATAAAGATG
>CAZMXJ010000073.1:0-3047 GCA_964570235.1 uncultured Clostridium sp.
TATGTTTGGTCATGCTGGATATAATTCAGCAATGTTTAATATAGGAGACTTAAGTAATTGGGATACCTCAAAAGTAACGAATATATCTGGTATGTTTGGTAGCGCAGGTGCAAGTGCAGCAATCTTTGATATAGGTAATATAGGTAATTGGAACACATCAAGTGTAACTGACATGAAAACTATGTTTTGGTTAGCAGGCAATAAAGCAACAACGTTTAATATAGGAGATTTAAGTTATTGGGATACTTCAAAAGTGACAGATATGTATGGTATGTTCTATAATGCAGGTTCAAGTGTAGCAATCTTTGATATAGGTAATATAGGTAATTGGGATACCTCAAGTGTAACTAATATGTATTATATGTTTAACTATGCAGGCAATAAAGCAACAACGTTTAATATAGGAGATTTGAGTAATTGGGATACATCAAAAGTAACCAGTATGTCTTCTATGTTTAGTAGTGCTGGAAGTAATGCTACAACCTTTACTATAGGAAACTTAGGTAATTGGAATACCTTAAATGTAACTAACATGTCTAATATGTTTAACTATGCAGGCAATAAAGCAACAACGTTTAATATAGGAGATTTGAGTAATTGGGATACATCAAAAGTAACCAGTATGTCTTCTATGTTTAGTAGTGCTGGAAGTAATGCAACAACATGGAATATAGGAGATTTAAGCAATTGGGATACATCAAGTGTAACTGATATGAATGGCATGTTTAGAGATGCCGGCCGTAATGCTACATATTCATTAGATTTATCTGGTTGGAATGTAAATAAGGTTACAAACTATGATAATTTTAATACTAATGTTACTACAAAGGTAACTGCTCCTACATGGGTTAATTAGTTATATAAATGCAACTTTGGTTGCATTTTTTCTTTTAATTATATAAAATATAGTTGGTGAGTTTATGAAAAAGAATATACTTGAATATACTGTTAGTAGTAAAATTGAATTATTAGAGTTTTTATATAGTGTTGTTAATAATTCTAAGAATAATATAAAGTCTTTTCTTAAGAATGAAAAGGTGTATGTTAATGGTCATATTGTTACTAAGCATAATTATTTACTTGATGTAGGGGATAAGGTGGTTATTAAGCTGTTCCATACTGATTTGGATATTTTGTATGAGGACTCTCTTTTGTTAATTTTGTGTAAGCCTAGTGGTTTACTTACTGTTTCTACGGATAGTGTTAGGGAAAAGACTTTATTTTATGAAGTATCTAATTATGTTAAAATGAATAATAAGAATAATAAGGTATTTATTATTAATAGATTGGATAAGGATACTAGTGGTATTGTTTTATTTGCTAAAAGTGAGAGGGTAAAAGAGTTATTTCAAGCTAAGTGGAATGATATTGTTAAGGTAAGAAAGTATGTGGCTGTTGTTGAAGGTGTTACACTTAAAAGTGATACTATAAAGTCTTATTTAAGTGAAAATAGGGAACATATGATGTATAGTTCTAATCGTGGTAAACTTGCTATTACGAAGTATGAGAGAATTAAGTATAATGATAGTTATAGTATGCTTAATGTGTATTTATACACAGGTAGAAAAAATCAAATAAGGGTTCATATGAAGGATATAGGGCATTTGGTTGTAGGCGATAAGAAATATGGTTCAAAATTAAATCCAATTAATAGACTTATGCTTCATTGTGAATATGTTGAATTTTTAAATCCAATTAATAATAAAGTTATGAAGATTAACTGTGATTATCCAACTATATTTGATAGTTTATTTTAGGAGGCTCTATGAAAAAGTTATTGATAATTATTTGTTGTTTATTTCTTATTAGTGGTTGTTCTGGTAAAAAGATGTATAAAGATAGTTTTATGTATATGGATACTTATATTGAAATTAAAGTTTATGATGTAAGTAGTAGTAAAGCTAAGGAGTTATTGGATAGTGCTAAGAATATGTATAAGGAATATCATGAACTTACTGATAGATATAATTCTTATGATGGTATAGTTAATTTATACTACTTAAATAATGAATTAAAGGTGAATAAAGAAGTAGAAATTGATAATAGACTTAGTAATCTTATTAGATATGGAATTAGTATGTATGATAAGACAGAAGGATATGTAAATATTGCAATTGGTAATGTATTAGATGTTTGGAAAACTTATAGAGAAGAAGGTAAAAGTGTGCCTAAAACTTATGAACTTATGGATAAAAATATCAATATTAAAGATATTATATTAAATGATAATATTTATATGAAAAAAAGCAATATAAAGTTAGATATGGGTTCATATGTAAAGGGATATGTTACTGAAGAGGTTTCAAAGTATTTTGAAGAAAATGGTTGTACTAAATATTTAATTAATGCTGGTGGTAATGTAAAAGTTGGAAAAAAGTATAAATTTGAAAAATATAAAATTGGATTAGAAGAACCTTTTAATACTTCAAATATATATAAAACTTTATCTGTAGAGATGGAAAGTATAGTAACTAGTGGTAGTTATCAAAGATATTATGAAGTAGATGGTAAAAATTATAATCATATTATTAATCCAAAGACTTTATATCCAGATAATTATACAAAAAGTGTAACAGTTATAACTAAGGATAGTGCATATGCAGATATTTTATCTACTTATTTATTTATGTTACCTATAGAAGATGGTATAAAGTTAGTAGATAGTCTTAATGATGTAGAAGCAATATGGTATAGTGATGATATTTACTATTCAGAAGGATTTAATCAATATGAATAAATCTGATTTAAAATTAATATTATTTGTCTTATTGATTGCTTGTGTATTATTTATAGTTTTTAAAAGTGGTAGTAGTAATTATGCATATGTCTATTATGATAATAATTTAGTACTTGAAATAGACTTGAGTGTAGATGATAAGTATAAAGTGGAAGGATTTAATGGGGAAGTATTAATTGAAGTAAAAGATAATAAATTAAGGGTTTATAAAGAAAATTCTAAATTTCATATTTGTAGTCATCAAGGATTTATGTCTTCAGGTTCAATTGTATGTCTTCCAAATAAGGTTGTAATAAGTTTTGAAAATCAA
>CAZMXJ010000073.1:3057-5317 GCA_964570235.1 uncultured Clostridium sp.
GTAGTGAGGTAGATGTTTTATGGATAATAAAAAAATAGCAAAGTTAGCAATGTTGTTAAGTATTTCTGTTGTGCTTGGTTTAATAGAAAGCTTTATTCCATTTTTTAATGGAACAATACCAGGTATTAAGTTAGGTCTTGCAAATATAGTTGTAGTGTTTTGTATATATGAACTGTCTTTTAAAGATGCTTTATATATTTCAATTCTTAGAGTAATACTTATTGGTATACTTAGAACTGGATTATTCAGTATTAGTTTTTTCTTTAGTTTATTTGGAGCGCTATTTAGTTTAATAGCTATGTATTTTTCAAAGAAATATACAAATATGAGTATTGTTGGTGTAAGTGTTGTCGGTGCAATCTTTCATAGCGTTGGTCAAATTATAATTGCTTGCATATTTTTATCAAATATAAATATATTTTATTATTTGCCTATATTGTTAATTAGTTCTATAGTTACAGGGGTAATAGTAGGCAGTATATCGGATAGGATTATAAAATATTATAATAACTAAGTAAAATTGTTTAATTATATTGAAAAATGTTTATATTTTATTATATAATTATGTTATAAAATATAAGGAGGAAGTATGAAAAAGTATTTTGGAGTATTGCTTTTATTAGTAATAAGTGTATTTGTTTTTACTGGATGTGAAAAAGTTAACAAAGGCGAATATAAGGAAGGAACTTATTTTGGAAGTTATGTAGATAATTATGGTGGTAGTGAGACTGTAACAACAGCTGTTGTTTATGTTGATTCAAATGGTATGATTAAATCTGTATTTTTAGATAATGTTTATACAAAGGATTCAGTACTTACTACTAAAAAAACTTTAGGTGATAAATATGGTATGAAGCCCGCAAGTGAAGCAGGTAAAGAATGGTATGAACAAGTTAACTTAATCGAAGCAAAGGTAATAGAAAATCAAGGAATTTCATTTATGACTATTGATGAAAAAGGAAAAACAGATACAATTGCAGGTGTTACTATGCAAGTTGGGGCATTATATAAAGCTTTAGAAAATGCATTAAATAGTGCAAAATAATGTAATATTAATAAAAGAAGCTGTATGGCTTCTTTTACTAAATTTATATTATATTAAAATAAAAAGTTAAAGGATGTGTATTATGAAAAATAAATCTGTAATTATTGGAATTGTGTTTTATGTTGCAATTATATTTTTATCATTATATTTTATTGTAGTACCAAGTGCTAAAAAATTAAGTGAGTTAGGCAAAATCAAAGAATTGACAGTTGAAGAAAAGACAGTTTTAATTGATGAAATAAACAAAAAATATTCAGAAAAAGAAATAGAAATTAATGAAAAGTATTTGGAGTTAGAAAAATCAGTAAATGATAAGTATACTCCAATGATAGAAAATATTAAAACTGAATATGATAATAAGGAAGAAGAAATAAAAGATAAGTATAAGAAATTGGAAAAGGAATACGATTCTATAATTGATAAGAAGAAAGCAGAACAAACTAATGAATTTTTTAAAAATGGTTTAAGTGAAAAATATAATAATATGTCTAGTGAAATCATGAGTTTATCAAAAGAAAAAGGTCAGTTAACTTTTGATAAATCAGATGAAATAAGGGATTTAGAAAAGAAAAAGCAAGAAGAACTTGATAGAATAAATAAAAGTAAAAGTGAAGAGTTAAACACCATAAATAAAAACAAGTCTGATGAATTAAAAAGATTTAACGAAATTAAAGAAAATGAAGTTAATGAAATAAATAATCGTAATAAAACTAATGAATATTTAAAAATTAAAAATATCTTATATATAATAATTGGATTTGTAATTATATTACTTCCACTATTGTATATTATAGTTGTATTTAATAAATTAACTAAATTATATAATAATGTTAAAGAGAAATGGAGTAGTGTCGATGTTTTATTAAAACAAAGGGCAGATTTAATTCCTAATATAGTTGAGTGTGTTAAGGAATATTCAAAATATGAGAAAGATACGCTTGTAAATGTAACTAAAGCTAGAAATGAAGTATTAAATGCTGCTAGCAAGGAAGAAGAAATAAATGCTAATGAGCATCTTGGAAATGTTGTGGATAGACTATTTGCATTAAAAGAAGATTATCCTGAGTTAAAATCTAATAGTAATTTTATGATTTTACAGGATAATTTAAGGGATTTAGAAAATAATATTTCAATAAGAAGAAGTGAATATAATAAGTCAGTATTAAATTATAAAAATAAGATTGAAACATTCCCTTCTAATATAATTGCAAATAT
>CAZMXJ010000074.1:0-5210 GCA_964570235.1 uncultured Clostridium sp.
AGGAACATTACATTCTTTTACTACAACTATTATATGATTATCTTCATAAAGTACTTTAATCATTTTCCTCCCATCTTCCATATATACCACAAGGAAGAACTATATCACTATTTTTAAGGGGTAGGCCTATTTCACCACCAGTAATAGTTCCATTTTCCTTTATAGCCATCTTTAATATAGTTTCAAGTACTACAGAAGATAATCCAGTAGTATATGAATTAATAAGGAAGAAAAGAGGTTTATCCGATAATACTTTTGTACATAAAGTTACTAAATTAAATAAATCTTTTTCAATATCCCATACTTCTCCATTCGCACCTCTTCCATAACTAGGTGGATCCATTACTATCGCATCATATTTATTTCCTCTTCTTATTTCTCTTTCAACAAACTTAACTACATCATCTACTATATATCTTACTTTCGCATCCCCTAAATTTGAAGAAATAACATTCTCTTTAGCCCAAGATACCATACCTTTTGATGAATCAACATGACATACACTTGCACCCGCTGATAAACATGCGACTGTTGCTCCTCCTGTATATGCGAATAGATTTAATACTTTTATCTCTCTATTAGCTCTTTTTATCTTATCAATCATATAATCCCAATTAACTGCTTGTTCTGGAAAAAGTCCTGTATGTTTAAATCCCATTGGTTTAATATTAAATGTTAAATTTTTATATTTAACTTGCCAATTATCTTTTAATTTAGTCTTATATTCCCAGTGACCTCCACCTTTATTACTCCTATGATATATCGCATCATAACAAGAAAACTTAGTATCATCATTCCATATTATTTGTGGATCTGGTCTTACTAAAGTATACATTCCCCATCTTTCTTTTTTCATGCCATTTTTCATTTCTAATAGTTCATAATCTTTCCAATCTGTAGCTATCTTCATACTAATCACCTATCTCTTCTAATCTAACACTTACTAATTTAGATACACCTGACTCTTGCATAGTTATTCCATATAATACTTTCGCATATTCCATAGTTTTCTTCTTATGTGTAATTATTATAAACTGTGTCTTATCTTCTACCTTCTTAACATATTTTCCAAATATATCAACATTTGCTTCATCAAGTGGTGCTTCTACCTCATCTAGTATACAGAAAGGTACTGGTTTTACTCTTAATATTGCAAATAACAATGATATTGCTGTAAGAGCTTTTTCACCACCACTAAGTAAAGAAATTGAAGTAAGTTTCTTGCCAGGAGGAAGTGCGACTATATCCACACCTGTTTCTAATATATTATCTGGATTAGTAAGTCTAAGTTCTGCAGTTCCACCACTAAATAACTCTTTAAATACATTTTTAAACTCAGTTTCTATTAATTTAAATGTATCAATAAATTCAGAAGACATAACTGTATCCATCTCTTTTATTATTTCAAGAAGTGTATTTTCTGCTTTAAATAAATCATTCTTTTGTTCATTTAAAAATTCATATCTAGTTTTAACTCTTTCATATTCTTCTATCGCACCTAAATTTACCATACCTAAGTCACTTATTATCTTTTTAAGTTCACTAACCTTTCTTCTCGCATCACTTATAGGCATAATAAGCACATAATCTCTTTTAGCTTTATCATAAGTTATATTATATTCTTCATTTAAAGTATTAAGAAGAGTATCTAATTTAACATCAATCTTACCAACTTTAACTTCTAAATCCTTAAGTTCATTTTGCTTTTTATAATATTCACTTCCACTAGTCTTAAATTCATGCTCTAAAACACTTATTTCATCTTGTAATTCTTTACTTAAATTATTTAATCTATTTATTTCACTAACTATAGAATCCTTATTCTTAACACTTTCATAATACTTATTTATAATACTTTCTTCTTCATTACTTAAAGTATCATTCATTATACCACTTACACTATTAATATTTGATACTATATCACTTAATTTTTCATTTATCTTATTAAGTTCATTATTTTTAATATTAAGTATTTCTGTATTATAAATAATTTTTCTATTAATACCATCTTTTTTAATAGATATTTTCTCATTTTCTTCCTTAATATTTTTTATATTAGTATCCAATATTCTTAAATCTTGATTTAATCTATCATTTTCTTTTAATAACTTATCAAGTTCCATCTTATCTAAGATAATACTAGTATTTTTCTTATTAACTCCACCAGTTAAACTACCACCAACATGAATAATTTCTCCATCAAGTGTTACTATTCTATATTTATGATTAATCTTTTTACTAATCATATTTGCTTTCTTCATATCTTCTACTACTATGATGTTACCTAATTGATTTAAAATAATATTTTTATATTTATCTTTATATTCCACTAGATTTGATGCGATATCTATAAATCCAGATTCACTTTTTATAATATTATATGTATTTAAATCTATATTCTTAGGTTCAATAACATTTAAAGGGAAAAATGTAACTCTACCTAAATTATTACTTTTTAAATAATTAATCGCATTTTCAGCATCTTTTTCAGTTTCAGTTATTACAAATGATACTGAATAACCTAAAGCAGTATCTATCGCACTCATATATTTATCACTAGTATTAATAACATTACCTAATGCATCACAAATACCCCTTAATTTAGGATTATTTAATATATTTTTAACTGCATATGAATACTTATCATTATTATCTATAGAACTTTCTAATACATTAATTCTATATTCATTATTAGTAATAGTCTTAGTTTTAAGATTATATTCACTATATGCTTTAGCTCTATCTATCTCAAGATTATTAAGTTCATTACTATATTTAGTTTCTAATTTTTTATTTTCTTCTAATTCTTTATTTAAAACACTAATTTCACTTTCTAGAGCCTCTAACTCATTAGAATACTTTAATTCATCCTCTTTTAAACTAAGCATATTATTATGAAGTTTAATATCTTCTACTTCATATTTTTTTCTCTCTGAAATTAAGTTCTTTTCACCATTTAACTTTTCAACTTCTTTAGTTATAGAAACTAATTCATCTTGTTTTTTATATAATTCACTATTTATATTTGATAGTTCTAACTTCTTTTTAGATAAAGATGCATCAAAAGTATTATTAGATGTAGATAGTTCAAGAATTTCTTTATTAAGAAGCTCTATTTTATTTTTAGAATCAGTATATTCAGTATTTAGATTATCTAAATCAGTTACTATTAAAGATATTTCTACATCTTCTAATTCCTTTTTAGTATCTAAATACTTAGTTGCTTTTTCACTTTGTTCTTTTAAAGGCATTACTTGAGTTTCAAGTTCATTTATTATATCATTAACTCTATCAATATTGTCATGTGTTTTATCTAACTTCTTTTCTGCCTCTTCTTTTCTTTTCTTATATTTTAATACCCCAGCAGCACTTTCAAATATAACTCTTCTATCTTCTGGTTTACTACTTAATATACTTGCAATATCTCCTTGAGATATAATTGAGAATGATTCTTTGCCACTACCACTATCCATAAGTAGTTCTATAATATCCTTTAATCTTACTTTTTCATTATTTAAATAATATTCATTCTCACCACTTCTATATATAGTTCTTTTAATAGATACCTCAGTATAATCTACCTTTAAAGAATGATCAGAATTATCAAATACAAGTGTTACAGATGCACTACTAGAAGGATTTCTGGATTTACTTCCTGAGAATATTACATCACTCATCGCACCATCTCCACGAAGAGACTTAACTGATTGCTCACCTAGTACCCAACGAACCGCATCTACAATATTACTTTTACCACTACCATTAGGTCCAACAACACCAGTAATACCTCTTTCAAGCTCAATATTAATCTTATCCGCAAAAGACTTAAATCCACTAATTCTAATCTGTTTTAAATACATCATAACACCTTCTAACATTAGAATTATACTATAAAATAGGCTTTTCTACAAGAACAAAAGAAAATAGAAAAAACTGATAGAATTATGAGTTATTAAATCATATTTTCTATCAGAATTAACTGGTTATTTTAAGTTGGACAATCCTCAGCCGTAATATTACTTGGATATTCCAGAGTATTAACTATTGGATTATCATCAAATACACCGCAACTCAATGTCAAAGGTGTAGTTGGAAAATTTACTTCTGTGATTTGATTAAATGAAAATGCAGCACTTCCTATTGTTGTTACACTATTTGGAATAGTCACACTTGTTAGTTGATTATATGAAAATGCTTCAAATCCTATTGTTGTTACACTATTTGGGATGGTTACACTTGTTAGTTGATTACTATGAAATGCACCACTTCCTATTGTTGTTACACTATTTGGTATCGTTACACTTGTTATTCCAATACCATAATTCGGAATATTAATAGGTTGCAATGCGGAATCAGAATATGCTTTCATATACAATGTATTTACTTCATAATTTTCATATAATAAGTCATTACTAATTGCACTAGGATCAACTCCTTCAGTAGTAAATGCATAATCTCCTATTGCAACAACAGTTTTATTGTCTATCTTACTTGGTATTATTACATCTTTAGGACATGTACTACTATATCCTGTTATTGATATACCTAAATCAACATATTGTATGCTTATTAATCCTTCTGTTTTTAGTTCATTTATTTGAGTTATAGCTTCTTCACTTCCATCTTGAATAAGAGCATCTATTTCATCTTTTAAAGAAAAACCATCAACTTCTCCACCTGTACATAACGTTTCAGCTACATCTGCAGGAGCACCTTTACCTACAAAATACGTTTTGCATGCTTCTTCGTTTATATCATAACCTGTTATTTGCTTATCAACTATTTCATAACTAAAACATGCTACATCTGTTGAACATTCACTACTTACTTCACCTGTTTCTCTAGTTGCTGAACATACACTCATTCCTTCAAATTTACCTTTTCCTACTATTGTTACTTTTGCTTTACCATTTGAATCAAATGTTATTGTACAACTTTCATAGTCTTCACTATTTAACTTTGATACATCAGAACATGTTATTGTCTTCTCTATTCCCAATGTTTGATTAGACATATATGCGCTTTCTGCACTTGCTGCTATTAATTTTGCACTTGATATTAATGTTCCTTTTCTTGATTCTTTTATTATATCCATTATTTGTGGTACTGCTATTACTAGTATTACTGCAAGTATCACTATTACTGCTAGTAACTCTACTAATGTAAACCCTTTTTTCTTTTTCATTACTCTATCTCCTATCTTATATCTA
>CAZMXJ010000075.1:0-5203 GCA_964570235.1 uncultured Clostridium sp.
ATTTGATATATACCCAATGTCAATTATTTCATCATCGTTTTTGTTAATTATTTTTAATTCTATAAGCTTATTAGCATTTTTAATAAATTCGTAACTATCCAATGCACAATTTATAAAAGATAGTTTTTTTAATCTATTAACCAATAATTTATTAATATTTTCTATAGTACAATTATCAAAAATAATTGAATTTAATTTTTCTAAACTATTTATTTTTTCAATAATATAATCATCAATTTGAAAGGAATCCAAACAAATTGATTCTACATTTAAAAAAATATGCAGTTCTTCAAAACAAACATCATCGCTATAAAAGTTTTTTAGTGAAATATGTTCTAGTGATTCTATCTCTTCTATAGAAATATCTGTTATATTCTTTTGAAATTGCATTTCCAAAGATTCTACCAATAATCTACTTTTTAATTCCATAATTTCCTCCATAAAATTGTGCTAATCCTATAATAATTGTAACATATTATAAATATTTTTGCCACATATAATAATTAAAAAAATAACTTCAAATAGAAGTTATTTTTTAAGACTATTTTTTAAGCTCTTCTAATGCACATTCCAGCATAGGTTTAATGTTCTTCATCATCCTATCCATAGAACCATCTTTATATTTCATGTATCCCAAGATAGTTAATCCACCTAACATCGCGCACATTATGCATTTTTTGCATTCCATAACATCACCTCTATAGTCTTTGGTATACCACTATTAGTTTTTACAATAATTAAAAATTTATACTCTTTTTTAATAAATCACATAATAATGTATTTCTACTTTCACCTTCTAACCTAGAAGTTGCATATATAAATGCACTCTTTTCACCTACTAAAGTTAAAGACTTTTTAGCTCTTGTTACCCCTGTATAAAGAAGTTTTCTATAAAGCATTCTTTTAAAAGATAAATCCATAGGCATAATTACTATATCAAATTCACTTCCTTGACTCTTATGTATACTTATCGCATATCCCAATCTTAAATCATCAAAATTTTTCTTTGTAAATTCTACAACTATACCATCAAAATTAATAATCGCAGAAACATTATTAGTAGTCTTAGTAATACTATCAATTATGCCAATATCACCATTAGATATTTCTAAATCGTTTATGTTCTTTGTTTGTAATACCTTATCCCCCTCTCTAAATATTGTATCGTTATGTATATATTCATCCTTAGCATCACTTTTAGGGTTAAATATTTCTTGTAATTTATTATTTAGGTTGTTTATACCATTTAATCCCTTATACATAGGTACTAAAACTTGTACTTGATTATAATTATATCCTTTTTCTAATGCTTTTTTACATAATTCACTTATTACAAATTCAATTTGTTCCTTAACAGTCTCAATAAAATTATAATCAGATCTCTTTTCAGTAAAATTTTCACTAAGAATACCATTATTTATTTCTGTAGATAAGTTAATTATGTATGAATCTTCTTTTTGGCGATATAACTCATTTAATTTAACTACAGGTACTATTTCACTATCTATTAAATCTTTTAATATTTGACCTGGAAGAACACTTGGAAGTTGGTTATAATCACCTACCATTATTATTCTTACACTATCAGTTAACCCTTCTAATAAACTATTAAATAAGAATATATCTATCATGGAAGACTCATCTATAATAACTATTTTAGCATTACTCTTATTATACTTATTTACTTGAAAAGTATCCGTTTCTTTATCCCATTTTAAAAATTTATGTATTGTAAGCGCTCTAAAGTTAGTTGCTTCCATTATTCTTCTTGCTGCTCTTCCAGTAGGCGCTAGTAAAACCATTTCTTCTTTAAGTCTATCATCATTTATCTTTTCAATTTGCTTATATGATTCAACAATACCCTTTATTATAGTTGTCTTACCTGTACCAGGCCCACCTGTAATTATATTACATTTATTTTCAAGAGATGTTATGATTGCCTTCTTTTGAAGTTCATTATACTTTATCCCAAATATATCTTCAAGCATAGAAATATGTCCTTCTAACCCCTTAATCTCAGTTGGTGGATTAGATACTAATAAAGATATCTTACTAGCTATAGACATTTCTATATCATAAATGCTTTTTAAAACATATTTATCTTCAAATATAAGTAAATCATTACTTTTATTTAATTTTAATAAGTAATATTCAAATGTAGATACATTAATACTTAAATTTAAATGCTTAAGAGTTCTTAAATATATTTCATTAAAAGAAGAATATGTATTTCCAGAAGATAAACATAAATCATACATAGAATAAAGTATACATGCTTCTATTCTTCTTTCATCATTCGCATCAACTCCTAAACTTGTAGCCACTCTATCAACAGTTAAAAATCCAATACCAGTAACTTTATCAATTATCTCATATATATTATTCTCAATAACATTAATAGTATTCTCTTTATAAGACTCATATATTTTGACAGACTCACTCATCGAAAACCCTTTTTCCTGCAAGTAAATGACTGTCTTATAACTCATCTGTTCATTATACAAAATATCATAAATCATCTTTGCTTTTTCTTCTTTCATAGAAGGTATCATAAGTAAATTATTATAATCTTCTAATATTAAATCAAGAGTATTATCTCCCAATTTATCTACTATTTTAGTTGCTGTTTTAACACCAATTCCAGGAAATATACCAGATGATAGAAATGTTATTATACTATTCTTTTCTTCTGGAATTAACTTCTCATAATAAGTAACTTTGTATTGAAACCCATACTTTGGATGATTAGTAACTTCTCCATAAAACTTATATTCACTATCATTTAAAAGTTCATGAAAATTACCACTAAAAGTTATAGTTCTGTTGACATAATCATCTAATTCTTTATCGTTAGTTTCTCTTATCTTAAATATACCAACCATAAATCCTTTGTCAGTTTTATAGAACACTTCTCTAACATTTCCTCTAATGTAAGAATTCATTTAAGTCACCTCCTTGCAATAAATTGTTATTTTTTTAGTTTTACAATAGTCATACCGTCATTAAAATAGTATATTTTAAAATCTATTACATTCTTATTCTTCCTTAATACTTCATGAGTAGTTTTCTTTAATATACCTAGTCCTTTACCATGTATTATAGCAATGTTATAATTTTTTAGCTTTATATTTTCTTCTATAAAACTTTCTATAATAACTCTTGCAATGTCACTTGATTCACCATGTAGATCTATCGTAGGAATATTATTTACATTTATTACTTCTTCAAACATTTCCTATACTCCCTCATTACTTCTTTTAAAGATGGCATTGAATATCTTCCACCTAGCCTAGTTACAGATATTGCTCCTGCGATATTCGCAATAATAATACTCTTTTCTATGTCATATTTTTTCAAAAGTGAGTATGCGAATGCTCCATGGAAAATATCACCCGCACCAGTCGAATCAACTTCATCTACTTCAATACTTGGTATAAGTTTTACCTTACCCTCTTTTTGATATAATGCTCCCTTTTCTTCAAGTGTAATAATTACATTTTTAAAATCAGTCATCAATTTTACAAATATTTCATCTAGAACATCTTTATTACTTAAATCAATTTTAATACCCGTATATTCTTCTACAAAAGCTTTTGAACAAACAACATAATCAACCATCTTAGCAAGTTCTATCGTACTTTCTCTAACTCTTCCTGCATCCATTATAGATATTGCATTTTTATTATTCAAAAGAACTTTCTTACTAGCTTCTAACTCTTCACCATCTACTAATATTAAATCTGGTTTAATATTTATTTCCTTAGTAAGTTTCATACCACTACTTTTTTTTGTAAATATAGTTCTACTACCATTTTTCGCATTAATTAATACAAAACTCATAGTAGTATCATTATTAGAATCTACTTCTAAAAATCTTGTATTCACATTAACTTTTTTAAATTCTTCTTTAATTTTTTTACCATTTTCATCATTACCAACTACACCTGCAAAATAAGTATCAACTCCCCAAAGAGATAATAAAAACGCTGCATTGCTTGCTGGTCCTCCACCGCATTCAACCGCATTTTCTACTCTATATTTTGTATTTTCTTTTGGATAACCTTTCATAGACATAGTAAAATCATATGTCGCATGTCCTATACATAAAGCTTTCATAACACCCTCCACTTTAATTATACATTAAAAGAAAAATATATAAAATAACTTTATATATTCTTTACATTAAGCAAATACTCTTTTATTGATAAATAAGGAAGAAGTGCACACTTTTTTCTACTAGGTTGCTTATATGTATCACTATACACAACTGCTTCTTCTAATATATCCGCATTATATTCTTTTTCATCTATCATATTTTCATACTCATTAATAAACTCCAATGCTTCATCAATAGTTTTACCAATAAGATTTTTTAACATTATAGATGTTGCACTTGTGGATATCGCACAAGCTTCTCCATCAAAATGCATATCACTTATAACACCATTTTCTATCTTTATTTCTAAATCTAAATTATCAATACAAGATTCATTATTCGCATTCACTTTATCAAAAGATAAATCATTAGTAAGACCTCTATTATAAGGATTTTCATAATTATCTAATATTATAGTTCTTTTTATATTATTATCCATAAATCACACCTTCATCTAATATGATACCACATAATTTGCAAAGTATTTCAATTAAAATAAAAGAAAACTAATATTTTAGTATTCTATGATAAACTAACACCTTGCTATTTATTTTCTATTAGTTTATCCTCATCTATATATTGATAATTTAAAGCATTTTGATTTGATATAGCTGATCTTTTAGTTGCTTTTTCATATGAAATTCTTGCATCATTAGCGACCCCTCCACCCCTCTTCGCAACTTTCATATTTTCTTCAAATCCTTGTGGACATTCAGATTTTGCAATATCACGAGTAGCGATTTCCCCCTAAGTCAGTAAGTAGAACTTCTATATCGGTCATATTATCTCTTAAAGATTCTTTTCTAAGCCCTTTATATACTTTATACTCTCTTGCTTTCATTCCAGACCAACCTTTATATATTTCATTAGTAAGCATCGCATATTCTAGATTTCTTTCAATGCCACCATCTTTCAATATATCAGTTAATTGAAATCTATCAACCATGCCAATTAATTTTTTTTAATCCATTCGTCACTATAGCTTTTATTGCGGTAGTAGTTAATAATTCTATTACCAGCAATCTCTGGATCAAATACTTCATCAAT
>CAZMXJ010000076.1:0-5192 GCA_964570235.1 uncultured Clostridium sp.
CTTTGATTTTAAAGATTTTAGTAAAAATTTAAAGAAAGAAATTATAAATCTCGTAAGAAAAACTAATGCAAAAAAAGTTAAAATTATAATGAATGGAATTTTAATTTCAACTTTATTATTAAGTCCAGTATCTTTAGAAAATGATTATAGTGAAGATAATATATTCATAACAAATAATACAATTAAAGATAATTTTAATATGATATCATTTGACAGTGAGGACATATCTAAAAACACTAGTTTAGAAGAAATAGAAATTAAAAATGATGACAAAATTAATGAAAATACTACTCCCAATAAGGTTAGTACAAGTACAGATACTAAAAAAGACACTCTTTCAATTACTAATAGTACTATACCAATTTCTCCAGTTGTTAGTAATACTACACCTAAGGATACGATAGAAAATCAAGTTACTGAAGAGATTTTTGATAATAATATATATGTTACAGTTCATAGGAATAATGGAAATGTAATAAAATTAGAACTTGAAGAATATTTAATTGGAGTTGTTGCTAGTGAAATGCCCGCATCTTTTAATATAGAAGCATTAAAAGCTCAAGCTGTTGTTGCAAGAACATATGCTTTAAAAAGAATTAATGAAAATAAAATATTAACTGATACTACTAGTACTCAAGTTTATAAGGATAATGCTGAGTTGAAGAATTTATGGAAAAATGATTTTAATAAATACTATGAAAAAGTTAAAAATGCAGTCATGTCTACAGAAGGTATAGTTTTAATGTTTAACAATACATATATTGATGCAGTATATCACTCTACTAGTAATGGAATGACTGAAGATGCTTTTTATGTGTGGGGATATAGTGTACCATACCTAAAAAGTGTTGAATCAAAATCAGATATAAATGTATCGTCATATAAAAGGGAAATTAAACTTACATTAGAAAATCTTTCTCTAATATTAAATACTAATATAACTACAGATACAACGTTTGTTTTGAAAAGAAATTCAAGTGGTAGAGTTACAAGTGTAAAAGTTAATAATATCGAAATAAATGGAACTACTTTTAGAGCACTACTTGGTCTTAGGTCAACAGATTTTACTATAGAACTAACAGAGGAAAATGCGATTATTACTACTTATGGTTATGGTCATGGTGTAGGTATGAGTCAGTATGGTGCTAATAGTATGGCAAATAATGGATATTCATTTAAAGACATTTTAAATCATTATTATCAAAATATTAAAATTATAAATATATAAGAAAAAAGAGTTTATTACTCTTTTATCTATACAATGTCATTGGATTAACTGGCACTCCACCTCTACCTGGAACTCCTTTATATGTGGCAAAATGTAAATGTGTACCAGTACAAGCACTACCTGTACATCCCATTGTACCTACTTGTTGTCCTCTTGTGACTGTTTGACCTGCTTTCACTAAATTAGAAGCTAAATGTGCATACCATGTATAATAATCATTACTATGTGCAATTATTACTTGGTTTCCACCTATTCCATCGTACCATGACTTAGTTACCACTCCATTATTTGCTGCAAATATTGGTGAACCATGTCCAGTACCACTTATATCAATCGCATCATGAAGAGCACCCCATCTCCAGCCAAAAGGACTAGTTATGATGTATGGTCTTAATGTAGGCCAGTACCAATCTCCTGAATCTGGGATATCTGATGGATCTATAGTTACACTACTCATTGTACCAATTACTTTAATACAATTTATTACCTCATCAATAACTTCTGTCTTTGCTATTAAGGCATTGACGATTTCTCCATTTTCATATTTTAACTTTTGTGTAACTATTTGTGAGCCATTCTTACCTTCTTGCTTTATCTTAGTAGTACCCCATGGTAATGTATTATCATATTCTATTTGAGTAGTATAAGCTACTTCTTTTTCTTCAACTGAATGTTCTTCTTCTACGACTGTAATTACAGGTGAAATAAGTGCTACAGATACTTCTTGTCCAATAGAAAGTATATTATTCTTACTCTTCAAATCTTGGTTAACAACTAACAATTCCTCTACCGCAAGTTTATTATTTTCTGCAATACTTTCTATTGTATCTCCAGCTCTAACTTTGTAATATTTTTCTTGTATTTCACTCCCAAATAATAGATATTTCGTTATTTCTTTTTCATCTAAAAGTATAGTTTCATTACTTGGTATATATACTTCTTTAATAGTTATATTTTCTTTTATATACAAATCTTCTATTTTACTACCAGTACCATTTATAATAACATCTTCTCCACTTAAGAAAACTTCTAAATCTTGGCTTGGTATGAATGCTTTTACTACACCCGTTATTGCATTTTTAAAATCTTCTTTATTTAATACGTTAAATACTATTTTTTCTTCATTACTATCATCTTCTTCTGTTCTCAAAGTATCTATAGTAATTTGGTATCCTTTTATAGTAAAATTCTCTTTATCTTTTATTATTTTATATATTTGTTCTTCACTCATAATATTTGAATTATAACTTTTATATTCACTAATATATAAGCCCTTAGGTGCATATACTGTATCTACATTATATTTTTCCTTTAATTCTTTCTGATCTTCATTTATATAATCTTCTAGTATTTTTTTAGATTTAATTATACCAATGCTTTTTCCATTTAAATATACTCTATATAACTCCTCTGGTTTCTTTTGATAATATTTTTTAAACTCAAATATAGGAATTAAACAAAATACTGATAATAGAATAGTTATGACCAAACTAGTAGTTTTTTCTTTATTTGTCATAAACTCACCTCACGTCTAATCTATTATATCATAATTTTTTTAGTTTTTCTAATACTACTTGGTATTTTGACATTCTCTTTTGTACTTTACCATTTAATAATATAATGTCTTGCTTTTCAACATCACTTATTAGTTCATAATTTTTTGGAAATACAACTATATCAACATCTCCAAATTCATCATTGGCACTAATGAATCCCATAACATCATTTTTTTTAGTCTTTGATGATGTAATCCTATTAACATATACAATCATATTTACATTTTTATCAAAATACTTATCTATTTCATTAGTATTTACTATATTTTTATATTTTGCCTTTTGCCTTGATACTGGATGATTTGATATATAAAAACCAAAAACTTCTCTTTCTCTTTTTGCAAGTTCTTCTATTTGATGTTCTTCTTCAATAGATAATATTGGTTTATCAATTAAAGACTCATCTAAGTCTTTAACTAAATTCGCATAATTTATTACTACATCTAAGTTAGAGTAAAGCGTTTTATGATTATAATTGAAATCACTAAATACATCTGCATCAATGAGACTTTCTATAGTTTTTTTATTTACAGATTTGCCATATGTCCTTTTTACAAAGTCAATAAAATCAATAAAACTACCATTTTTATCTCTCTCATTAATTATTTCTTTACATGTAATAGAACCTACATTTCTTATACTTGCCAAAGAAAATCTTATACTATTACCTTCTTTTTTATAATAATATTCACTCAAGTTTATATTTGGTTTTAATATATCTATATCCATTTTTTTACATTCGTTAATGTATTCTTTAGTCTTAGATTCATTACCTATTGCATTAGTAAGTAATGAAGACATAAAATATTCTTTATAATATACTTTTAAATAAGCCATTTTAAGTGCAATCATAGTATATGCAACCGAATGTGCTTTATTAAATCCATAATTAGCAAATTCTAAAATATAATCATACGTTTTAATAGCTACTTCTTTTTTATATCCTCTCTCTATGCTTTGCTTTATAAATCTATCTTTCTCATTCACAAGAACTTCTTTTTTCTTCTTACTCATAGCTCTTCTAAGTACATCAGCTTCTGCATAAGAATATCCCGCCATTATGTTTGCAATCTGCATGATTTGCTCCTGATATACAATTATTCCATATGTAGGTTTAAGTACTTCATATAAACTTTTGTCTATATAATCTATTTTTTCTAGCCCGTTCTTTCTTCTTATATAACTATCAATATTTTGAGAAGGACCTGGTCTAAAAAGAGCAATAGCAGCTACTACATCATCAAAATTATTCGGCTTAAATTTTTCTAAGAATCTTTTCATACCGGTTGATTCAAATTGAAATATACCACATGTAGTAGCATTGTTAAATATCTTTAAAGCATTTTTATCATCTACATCTATATCTTTTAAACTAATCTTAGTATTTGAATATTTATTTATATCATTTAAGATATTAAGTATCATTGTTAAATTTTTAAGGCTTAAAAAATCCATCTTAATAAGGCCTAATTCTTCTAAATGTTCCATAGAATATCCACTAATATAATAATCTTCATATTTCTTTAGTGGTATATAAGATTCAAGTGATAATCCACTAATTATTACACCTGCTGCATGAATAGATATTTGTCTTTTTAATCCTTCTAACTTAAGTGATATTTTAAATATGTTTTTAAGTTTATAATCTTGTTCTAACATTTTTCTTAAATCAACATTATTTAGACCCTCAGATAAAGTCTGATTCTGCTCTAGTAGTTTAGATAATCTATCTAATATACTTGTACTCATGTTAAATATTCTTCCTACATCTCTAATGACTTGTTTTCCGGATAAAGTAGAAAATGTTATTATAGGTACTGCACGTGTTTTACCATATTTATTAATAACATATTTTACTACATCTTCTCTTCTAGTAGATTCAAAATCAATATCTATATCAGGCATAGTAATTCTTTCTGGATTTAAAAATCTCTCAAATAATAAACTATATTTAATAGGATCAACATCAGTAATGCCAAGAGAATACGCAACCAAACTACCAGCAGCACTACCTCTTCCTGGTCCCACTAGTATATCATTTTGTTTAGAGTACTTTACATAATCCCAAACGACGAGAAAATAATCATTAAATCCCATTTTATCTATTACATCAAGTTCATAAAGTAATCTATCATAATATGTTTTTGTTACCTTACCAGAAAATCTCTTATATAAACCTTTTTTACATAAATTAAGAAGATATTCTTTAGAATTATCAACATCATATTTAGGGCTTAATTGCTTATTTTGTTTAAAACATACATTACATTTACTAATCAATTCAAGTGCATTTTCATAATCATAATCTTTAAAATCAAAATAACAATTACTAGGTACATTAAAATTTATTTCATCATCAATTTTTTTATTATGCTTAATCATATATAAATATTTTAAATATTCTCTAT
>CAZMXJ010000077.1:0-5153 GCA_964570235.1 uncultured Clostridium sp.
ATTACTATTATTATAAAGAAAAGTTATTGTAGTACTACTGATTATAAATATAAATAAAAAAAATAATATTGTATTAATTATTAAATATTTAGCTCTACCTAATTTCATATTAATCACCAATATTAATTTAACATTGCATTTATAACTATTTTGTCGATTATATTTTAAAATCATATAAAGTTTTATTTATACATATGCTTATCAAGTCACTCATCTTATCTATAACAAAATCTATTTCTTTAGGAGTAATAATCATATCTGGAATATTATTCATATCAGATATGACTCCACTCTCATTAATAATTGTTCTAATATCACAAACTGTAGGAACACCTATTGCAATTACAGGAATATTCAATGAACTTTTATCTAATTTTTCTCTTTTATTTGCAACTCCACTTCCTGGATGAATACCAGTGTCAGTAAGTTGTATAGCCTTATTAAGTCTTTTCAGAGATCCACTCTTAAGTGCATCAATAACAATAAGAAAATCAGGTTTTATCTTTTCAACTACACCTTTAATTATGTCCTTTGTCTCAATCCCAGTTTCTCCCATTACTCCCGGTTTAATAGCACTAACAACTCTATTAGAATTTAATCCTAATACTTCCAAGTGCCTAGTAACTATTATATTTTCAATAACCAAAGGGCCTAGTGAATCAGGAGTGCTTCTTTCATTCCCAAGACCAACTACTAAAATACTACTGTCTTCTTTAAACCCGTTATCTTTTAATAGATTTGTTAATTGAAAAATCACTTCTTTACTTATAAATCTATTTGTAATATCATCAAATTCAATTGTTATATATTTTCCAATTTCACCTATATTTTTATCATTAACTTGCAAACTAGTTATAGTAATATTCTTTTTCTTTACAACATCAGTTACTACTCCTCTATTTTTTATATCAACTGCTTCAATCATTAAATCACTTATATTCATATCATCACCAATAATATTATTAACATATTAATTATTTAATATAATTTTTTATTAAATATATCAGGAAAAAGTTCTAAATTGTTTGATTGAGAAAATAGTGATTCATACGAATAAAACAGATAACTAATTATCTGTTTTTTCTATTACGTCTTTATTTAAAAATGGTGCTATTTCCTTATCAGTATTTAAGTTTATTATGAGATAACACACAAAAATTGTAACAATTATTATTCCTAAAAATATTAATAATAACTTATAAAGACTTATACCACCTTTATATTCTCTTAATTTTTTGCCACAATTTACGCAATAATCCTTTATATCAATCATTTCTTGTCCACAATTTTGGCACTTCATAAATGTCACTTCCTATATTTACTTATAAATTCATCTTTAAATTCTAGTAAAGTATTATTCTCAATATGACTTCTAATATCCTCAGTTAACTTTATTAAAAATCTAATATTATGAATAGATAATAATGTACCCGCTAACATTTCATTACACATAAGAAGATGCCTAATGTATGCTCTTGAATAATGTTTACAAGTATAGCAATCACATTCATCTTCAATATGACTATAGTCATCTTTAAATTTAGCATTTTTTAAATTAATCTTACCATGTCTAGTAAATGCATTACCATGTCTTGCTATTCTAGTTGGAAGAACACAGTCGAACATATCTACTCCTCTTATAACTCCTTCAATAATATCAATAGGATCTCCTACACCCATTAAATATCTTGGTTTATCATAAGGAAGATGCTTAGTTGCATCACTAATCATTTTATACATAACATCCTTTGGTTCACCAACAGAAGTACCTCCGATTGTATATCCTGGAAAATCTAGTTTAATTAATTCTTTAGCACTATATTCTCTTAAATCTGGATATTCTCCACCTTGTACAACGCCAAATAAAAGTTGATCTGTTTTGTGAACATCTTTTCCTCTTTTAGCCCATCTCAAAGTTCTATCTACACTATTTTTCATATAGTCATATGTTGCTGGATATGGTGGACATTCATCAAAACTTATAATAATGTCAGCTCCTAATTTTTCTTGGATTTCGATAGACTTCTCTGGAGATAGAAATAATTTTTTACCATCTATAGTACTTTTAAAATATACTCCCTCTTCCTTTATATCCTTAGGTTTTGCAAGAGAAAACACCTGAAAACCACCACTATCTGTAAGCATAGGGCCATCATAATTCATAAACTTATGAAGACCTCCTGCTTTATACACAATATCTTCCCCAGGTCTTTCCCACAAATGATAAGTATTTGCAAGAATAATTGCACTACCACACTCTTTTAACATTTCAGGAGTCATTCCTTTAACTGTTGCTTGAGTTCCAACTGGCATAAACATTGGCGTTTTGTATTCTTTTCCTCTTAAACTTATAATTCCACATCTAGCAGAACTTCCTTCATCTTTATCTATTACCCTAAATATTTCCATAACTACTCCTTTATAAACATTGCATCTCCGAAAGAGAAAAATCTATATTTATTTTCTACTGCTATCTTATATGCGTTCATTATATTTTCTTTACCAGCAAGGGCACTAACTAGCATTATTAGTGTTGACTTAGGTAAATGAAAATTAGTAATAAGTGAATTTATTGCTTTAAACTTATATCCCGGATAAATAAATATATCAGTAAAACCAGAACACCCTTTAAACGTATTGTATTTTGAATAGATAGTTTCTAATGTTCTTGTAGTAGTCGTCCCTACACTTATTACTTTATTGCCTTTTTCTTTCGCATAATTAAGTATTTTTGCGGTTTCATCACTCATTTCATAATATTCACTATGCATTTTATGATTAGTAACATCTTCCACATTTACAGGTCTAAATGTTCCAAGTCCAACATGAAGAGTAATACTTACTATTATTACACCTTTTTCTTTAATTTTAGATAATAATTCTTCAGTAAAATGAAGTCCAGCAGTTGGCGCAGCAGCACTACCAATATTTTTTGCATATACAGTTTGATATCTATCTTTGTCAGATAACTTTTCATGTATATAAGGAGGTAAAGGCATCTCACCTAATTCATCTAATATTTCCATAAGTATTCCATCATAAATAAATTTAAAATGTCTAATGCCTTCATCAAATACTCCAACGCATTCACATTTCAACTTTTCTCCAAATTTTACAATTGTACCTACGCTTATTCTCTTTGCAGGCTTACATAAACACTCCCACACGTCTTCTCCTACACTTTTTAACATAAGAAGTTCAATAACCGCATTAGTTTCTTCTTTTATACCTATAATTCTTGCAGGTATAACCTTTGAATCATTGACGACCAAAACATCTCCCACATTTAAATAGTCAATGATATCAGAAAAATGTCTATGACATATTTCACCTGTATTCTTATCTAAAACCATTAATCTAGAAGAATCACGTTTTTCAATTGGCACTTGTGCAATTAATTCTTCTGGTAAATAATAGTCAAAATCGTCAGTTTTCATAAACCCTCCTATAATAATTCCTCTTGATGATCAATTTTTAAATGATCATAAGCTGCTTTTGTAACGATTCTACCTCTACTTGTCCTTTTTAAATACCCCATCTGTAACAAATATGGTTCATATACATCCTCAATAGTAGAAACCTCTTCACCAATCGATGCACTTAATGCTTCAACTCCTACAGGTCCACCGTTGAATTTATATATTATAGCTTTTAATAAAGATATGTCAACTTCATCAAGGCCCATTTCATCCACACCAAGTCTTGATAATGCTAACTTCGTAATCTTTAAATCAATATTACCATTACCCATAACAAGTGCAAAATCTCTTGTCCTTTTAAAAAGTCTATTTGCAATTCTTGGAGTACCCCTACTTCTTCTAGCTAATTCCATAGACGCATCATCATCAATTTCAGCACCTAATACTCTACCAGTTCTTTTAATAATTTTTTGCAATTCTTCAACAGTATAATAATTAAGTTTTGAAATAATACCAAATCTATCTCTTAAAGGAGAGGTTAAATCACCAACCCTAGTAGTAGCACCAACTAAAGTAAATGGTGGAAGATCTATCTTAATATTTCTACTGTTTCCTTCACTTCCAACAATAATATCTAAAGTAAAATCTTCCATAGCTGGATATAAAATTTCTTCAATATATCTTGGCATTCTATGTATTTCATCAATAAAAAGTACATCTCCAGGCTCTAATGTAGATAAAATCGCTGCTAAATCTCCACTTTTCTCTATAGAAGGTCCGCTAGCAGTCTTTATATTTTTTTCTAGTTCATTAGCAATAATATATGCAAGCGTAGTTTTTCCTAATCCAGGAGGCCCATACAACAATACATGGTCTAGCGTTTCTCCTCTCATTTTTGCCGCCTCAATAAATACTTTTAAATTTTCCTTAACTTCACTTTGACCAATATACTCATCAATTGAATCAGGCCTTATAGATGATTCAAAAGTATCTTCTTCAAGTTCCTTTTTACTAAAAACACTTTCTTCCATAATTTCCTCCTATTTAAGTAATAGCTTGAGTGCCTCTTTAATCATATTTTCTACACTATCGCTCTTAATCTTGGGCAATACCTTATTTATATCACTTGACTTATAACCAAGCGCGTTAAGAGCAAGAACAACATCCTCATTTGTATCTTCTAATATAACTTCCTCATTTGTATGAACCTTTCCCTTTAAATCAAGAATAATTTGTTTAGCAACTTTATCACCAATCTTAGGAAACTTTTTCAAATACAAAATATTTTCTCTATTAATCGCATCAACAATACCAGCAATAGATCCAGTTGCAAGCATAGGTAATGCCATCTTCGGACCAAGTCCCTTGACATCTATAAGATTTAAAAACAAATCTCTTTCTTCAATACTATTAAATCCATACAAAGAATGTTCATCTTCTCTTATGTGTTCATAAAGATAAACTTTATAAGATTCATTTTCTTTATAAAAGAAAGGATTAGGTACATAGATTCTATAACCAATACCATTATTATCAATGACAACATAACTTGGCATTATTTCAGTAATAATACCTATAATATAAGAATACATAAAATCACTTCCTATATTTGATTATAACATTTTAATTAACAAACATAAAGGTTACACATATCAAAAAAGAAATATTTTGTATTTACACAATTCGTTAATTTGAATACTAAAAGTTATATATATAATATACAGTTTTCTAATT
>CAZMXJ010000078.1:0-4974 GCA_964570235.1 uncultured Clostridium sp.
ATGCTCATTATAAATGAAATTGTTGCAAATATTTTATGCATTATGAATTTTTTATCTTCTTTTGTATTTTTTTTCATATTATCACCTATATTCATTATATAATGTATAGATAAAAAATAATCAAAAATATAAATTTTATATACAATACTTGACAAAAAAAATAAAATATGTATAATATGGTCAACCAAATGAAAGAGGGGGTTATATTTATGTATGATGATAATAATAGAAAAAGTTATTTTTTCAGAGATTTAATTGTTAAAATTTTATTAGTTTTATTATTTGTATTTTTGTTAATGTGGTTATTCCCAATGCCTAATTTAAATCCATTATATGATAAGGTATTTACTCAAAATATAAGCAATATGACTGATGCAGCTAAGAGTTACTTTACAGTTTCTAGATTACCTCAAAAAGAAGGTGAAACTAAGAAACTTACTTTAGCTGATATGCTTAATAATAAGATGATTATTAAATTTACAGATAGTGAAGGAAAAGCTTGTGATGCTGAAAAGTCATATGTTGAAGTTACTAAAAAGGATAATGAATATGTATTTAAAACTAATTTAGTATGTTCAAATCAAGAAGATTATGTTATTGAATATTTTGGTTGTTATGATGTTTGTGAAGATGGTAAATGTAATGTTGAAGTTATAGAAAAACCAAATTCTGAGACAAAGAAAGTTACTGAATATCAATTTTATAAGAATACTGAAAGTAAATACATAGAAAAATATGTATGTGAAAAAGGTTATACATTAGAGGGAACAAAATGTATATTGGCTACTGAAATAAAGAAAGAAGAAGCAGCTAGTATGAAGTGTTTAACTGGATATTCATATAATGAGAATACAAAAAAATGTGAAAAAGTTAATACAAGTAAAGTAGATGCTTCATTAAGTTGTCCTACAGGATATATTTATGCATCAAGTATGGATAAATGTATTAAAGGTACTGAGGATGTTGTTGATGCAGTAGTATCTTACAAATGTGAAAAAGGTATATTAGTTGGTACTAAATGTATTATATCTAATTTAGAAGTCAAAGCTGCAGAAAAAGAATATAGTTGTAAAGAAGGTATACTAAGTGGAACAAAATGTATAATAAATACAACAAAAGAAGTAGATGCAGAAAAAGAATACAGTTGTAAAGAAGGCAAATTAGACGGAACAAGATGTATAGTAGATACAACAAAAGAAGTAGATGCAACATTAACATATAAATGTTCTAAGGGAACACTAAGTGGATCAAGTTGTATAATAAAGAATCCAGATGTATGTTCATATACAAATTGGGTATGTTCAAATAAAACATATACTACAGCAATGAGTACAACATCAACACCAACATTTACAAGAAGATACTTATACATGGTAGGGTTAAATCGTGTTTACGAAGAATGTAGTAGAACTTATAAATGTACTAGTGGTGGTACATCAACTGTAGCAGCAGAAAAAGTATATAGTTGTAAAGAAGGAACACTAAGTGGAACAAAATGTATAGTAAATACAACAAAAGAATTAGATGCAACATTAACATATAAATGTACAACAGGTAAATTAAATGGAACAAAATGTGTAGTAAATACAGCAAAAGAATTAGATGCAACATTAACATATAAATGTTCAGTTGGTACATTAAATGGTATTAATATGTGTGAAATAATTACTACTAGTGAAGAAAATGCCAAAAAAGTATATAGCTGTGAAGCAGGAACATTAAATGGAACAAAATGTGAAATTTCAGGAATAGATACAGCTGACTACATATATACATGTAAATATGGAACATTGAGTGGTAAGAGTTGTTTAATTGCAACTACTGAAGCTAAAGAACCAATATATTATTGTAGAAGTGGTTATACATTAGCTGATAAAAATTGTTATATGGTAGAAAATTCGAATGATATAAAAGATGCAACTCCTATTTATAAAACAAAAACAGAAACAATATATAAGTGGAGTACAAGTGAAAAACTAACAGGATGGACAAGAACAGGTAAAACTAGAACAACAAATGTAGCTATTACAAGTAAATATTAAGAAAAAGATTAGGGTCTCTAATCTTTTTTTCTTATACATATTGAATAAAAAAATATGCTATTGTGAAATTGTTGATACTATATTTTTTTTAATATATAATAGATATAGGGTGAAGTTAATATGATAGAAGAATTAAAAACAATAGTTGGTTCTAATGAAAAAGTTTTATATGAGGGTAAACCAAATAAAAAATGTTATGTATTTGAAAGCATTTTTAATCCAATGCTACCTTTTGCATTAGTGTGGGGAATTATAGATTTTACCATTTTAGGTGGTGCTTTTTTTGAAGAAGATTCTAGTAATATGCTATTCTTTATTATTCCATTTATGCTAATTCATATGATGCCGGTTTGGATTTATTTAGGTGGTATTTTATTTACTGCTAGAAGATATAAAAATACAGCTTATATTATTACAGATAGAGCTATTTATGTATCAGGAGGAGTATTTACACAAAATATCAATACTAAGCCTTTTGCTGAATTATCTCATATTGATTTACATAGAGGAATTTTTGATCAACTATTTAATGTAGGGGATGTAATAGCTACATCTAATCAATTGACTCAAAATGGAAAAAGTACAACTATATGTATTGCTAGTATTTCTGACTATATAAATGTATATAATATGATAAAGAAATTACAAACTGATGTCTATACTGATGTAATGTATCCTAATGCTAAACGTCCTAATGAAAATCCTGGATACAATACAGAATATAAAGGATTATAATATAATGAGTTTTATGTAGAACAGAAAGGTCCTTTTTATATAAATTATTTTTATGAAAATTAAATCGATGTTCATTTCTTTAATTAAAAACCTAGAATTAAATAGTTGAGAGGTTTATAAAAATTATATATAATATATTATTATGAGGTGATGGTATGCTTACAGTTAGCAAGTATTTTTTATATTTTATAATTTATTCTTTTTTAGGATGGTTGATGGAAGTATTATGTAGTCTTGTTGAACAAAAGAAATTTGTAAATAGAGGTTTTTTAATTGGACCTATTTGCCCAATATATGGTTATGGTGTTTTAGCAATAATATTTCTAATTGGTAAAGATACATCTGATATTTTAGGAGTATTTCTAAAAGCAATATTGATATGTTCAATTTTAGAATATTTTACATCTTATTTTATGGAAAAAATATTTAAAGCAAGATGGTGGGATTATTCTAAAAGAAAATTTAATATTAATGGAAGAATATGCTTAGAAACTATGCTTCCTTTTGGTATTTTAGGTTGCACAGTTGTTTATTTAATACATCCTTTAATTATAAGATTTATTAATATTCTTTCTAGTACATTAACAATAGTTATAGCAGTAATTATATTTATAATATATTTAGTAGATAATGCTATATCATTTAACGTAATGAATAAGATAAAAATAGAAATTAAAAAGCAAGCATCAGATAATACTGAATTAATTCGTAAAAGAGTTATAGAATGGATTGAATCAAATTCAAAATTGTATCATCATATAAAAAATGCATATCCTAAGTTTAAAATAAATGTAAAGATGACAGGAATGATTAAGAATGGCAAACATATTTAATTATGTAGAAGAGTATGGAAGTACTAATTTTGAAAGTAAAAATTTTAATGATATTGATAATTTAGTGTTTTCTCTTCTTTCTTACTTAGATTTTTCGAATACGAGTATTAATAAAAATAAGTACACATTAAGTTATATTGGTAGTGAGTATTTAAAACAAAATAGATATAAGGATATAAGAAGATTAGGTATAGCTCAAAGATACGCTTATAGATTACTTGAAGTAGTTTTAAATACAAGTAGATATAGTAATATAGTACTTACTGATTATGTATATGATACTAATAAAGATATGCAATTTAGTGCGGTTACTTTTCATATATCAAATAAACTAAAATATATTTGTTTTGAAGGTACTGATGAACTTGTTAGTGGTTGGAAAGAAGATGGTAAACTAGCAGGGATATTTCCTATACCATCTCAAGTAGAAGCTATAAAATATGTAAATAGACATGTTAAATTATTAGGGAAAGACGTTATTATAGGTGGGCATTCTAAAGGTGGTAATTTAGCACTCGTATCATCTATGTATATGAAAGAATATAAGAAGTTTAAAGTTAAAAAGGTTTATAGTAACGATGGACCTGGACTTAGGAAAAAAGAATTTGAATCAGAAGAATATAAGAGCATAAAGAAAAAATATGTTCATATAGTACCAGACTATAGTGTAGTTGGAGTTTTACTTAGAAGTGACAATTATGTTGTAGTAAAATCTACAAAGAAAAATATACTAGCTCATGCGATTCCTACTTGGATAATTGATGATGATGAACTTTTATTGACTACATTATCTAGGAAAAGTAAAAAATTAGAAAAAAGCATTATATCATGGTTAGATAAACATGATGATAATGAAAGAATAGATGTGGTTAATAAGATATTTAAAGTATTAGAAGATGCAGATGTAACAACACTAATGAACATAAAAGAAATTGATAAACTTATTAAAGTCATTCTAAATATAAAGAATATGGATAAAGAGACGAAAGATTTAATAATAGATTTTTTTACATATAATTATAAAAATATAAATAGTTAATGATAGGAGGTATTATGTTAGTAAGTGTTTTAGTTGAAATAAAAGCATTAAATGAGAAAACTTTTACATATAGTGTTCCTACTAATTTAATACCTAAAGCAAAATTAGGAGTAAGGGTAAGTGTACCTTTTGGAAGTAGAAGTTTAAATGGATTAATAATAGGATATGAAAAATATTCAGAGTATGAAACAAAAGATATTATAGATGTCTTAGATGAAGAACCTATATTAAATGAAGAATTAATTGAATTAGGTAAAATAATGAGTGAAAAATATATATGTTCACTAATGTCTTGTTACCAGTGTATGCTTCCTAGTGCTCTTAA
>CAZMXJ010000079.1:0-4964 GCA_964570235.1 uncultured Clostridium sp.
ATTTTAAACTGTAAGAACATGGTATGTCTTTTAAGAGGAGTAACAGGTAGTGGTAAGACAGAAATATATATGCATTTAATTAAAAATATATTAAGTAGTGGTAAAAAAGCTATAGTACTTGTACCTGAGATATCTTTAACTACTCAGCTTATAGATAGATTTAAAAGCATATTTAATGATGATATTGCAGTACTTCACAGTTCTTTATCTGATAGTGAAAGGTACGATGAATGGAGAAAGATAAAAGAGTCAAAAGTATCTTTAGTAATTGGTACAAGGAGTGCCATATTTGCACCACTTAAAAATATTGGTTTAATAATTATTGATGAAGAACACGAAGATACTTATAAACAAGAAAATAATCCTAGATATAAAGCTATTGATATAGCGATAGAAAGAGCTAAATATAATAACGCAAAAGTTATTTTAGGGAGTGCAACTCCATCATTAGAAAGTTATGCGATTGCAAGTATTGGTAAATATGATTTAGTTGAACTTTTAGATAGAGTAAATAATAAAAAAATGCCTACTGTTAGTGTAGTAGATATGAAAGATGAAATGAAAAGAGGTAATTCAGTTTTATCTAAAGAAGCAAGTGATTTAATAATAGATAGATTAAATAAAAAAGAACAAATAATGATTCTTATAAATAGAAGAGGTTACTCAAATTACATCATATGTAATGAATGTGGAAATGTAGTAAAGTGTCCAAATTGTGATATAAGTTTAACATATCATAAGACTAATTCTATGTTGAGATGCCATTATTGTGGATATGGAACTTCTAAGCCAAATAATTGCCCTAAGTGTAATTCAAAATATTTAATGTTAAAGGGAATTGGAACAGAAAAGATAGAAGAATTAATAAAAGATAAATTTAACGCTAGAGTAGTTAGAATGGATAGAGATTCTACAAGTAATAAAGGTGCTCACGAAAAGATAATAAAAGATTTTAATGATTATAAATACGATATACTTATTGGTACTCAAATGATTTCAAAGGGATTAGATTTTGAAAATGTAACTTTAGTAATAGTGTTAAATGGAGACTCTAGTTTAAATATACCTGATTATAGAAGTGCAGAAAGAACATTTAATATGCTTACACAAGTATCAGGTAGAGCAGGAAGAAAAAATAAAGAGGGTATCTCTATAGTTCAGACATATAATCCAAATCACTATTCGATAGAATTTGCAAAAAAGCACGATTACAAAAGTTTTTATAATCATGAATTAAGAATAAGAAAAAAACTCAATTATCCACCATTTTGTCATATAGTAGCATTAAGAATTATTACTGAAGACTATGAATGTGGAAATAGTGAAATAGATAAAATAAGTAAGTATTTAAAAAATAATTTAAATGATAAATACACTATTTTAGGACCATCAGTATCATTGAAAATTAATAATACATATAAGTTTCAATTAATAATAAAGTATAAAGAAAAAGAATTATTATATGAAGTATTAAATAGAGTTAATGAAAATATAAAGAACAAAAAAGTAAAGTTTGAAATAGACTTTAATCCAATAAAACTATAAAATACCCTGACTATATTTATTAAAATAGCTTATTTATACATAGTCGCAATAAGTTATTTAGTAAGTATAAGTATAACTTGTATACTAGATTTAAAAATATTAGATTTTTTGACAATATGAATAAATTATGGTATTATTAGTATGTAAGCAATAAGTCTTGCATAAAATAAAAAAGAGGAACATTCGTGTCTTGCAAGTGAATGTCGCCTCTAATTCAATAGACTTGACACTCTATCAACGCTGAAGAGTGTCTATTTTTTTATTGCTAACACCAGTAAGGCAGAAAGTAACAAAATGATAGCAATGAGCTTTAGAACTTTTATTATAAAAGTTCTTTTTTATATATTGTTTTGGTATAATTAAGATAATATTTAATTTATAAAAGTATAGTTATGATATAATTAATTTTAGTAAGAAAATTCTAAAATTAATATAGAATGAGGAGATGTTTTAAAATGAAAAAAAGAGTTAGTTCAAGAGGGATTATTATTGATAATGATTGTGTATATTTAATGTTTAGAAAAAGAATTAAAGATGATGGAACTATAAAAGAATATTATTCTATTCCAGGTGGAGGAGTTGAGGATAATGAACCTTTAGAAGATGCGGTTATAAGAGAAATAAAGGAAGAATTTTCTGTTGATGTGAGAATAAATGGATATTTAGGAAAAGATGAAGGAGAAGATTCTATTGCATATTTTTTTGACTGTTCAATTACAAATGGAATTCCATGTTTAGGTGGGGAAGAATTAGAAAGATGTACTGAATCAAACTATTATGAAATAAGAAAAGTACCAATAAAAGATTTAGATAAAGTAGATATATTATCCGTTGATATGATAAAGAAAGCTTATAATAAAGAATATATTGAACGTGATTAGTATTTAGGATACACTTTCTATGTGTCTTTTTTACAAATTTTTATCAGTTTATAGTTATTTTAATGCTTTGTTTTACATATACCTCACACTTTGGAAACACTATCTACCCAAAATCACAAATTTGACAATATGATTAAGGTATGTTAAAATAGCATCCAATCAAAGAAAATTTGGTTAGTAAGGGGTTATTATTATGTCAAATATACAGGAAACAAAGATAGATGTAGAGAAACTGCCAATTTGTGAAAAAAAACAGTATTACGAGAATTTAAGAAGTAAATGCATTTTATTAAAAAATAGTCAATTGAGTTTTGGGCAAGATTTAATTAAGAGGGTATATCCTTTAATTAGAAATTATAAAATAGAAATACAAGGAGAAGAAAATATACCTATGGATTCAAATGTTTTGTTTGTCGCAAATCACAGTAACTCACATGATATATTTACTGCTTATGAAATATTTTCAATGCTTCAAAGAAGAGGAAGTGTTATGGTTGCAACTGATTGTTTAAATCCAATAACAACCCAATTATTTAATTTCTCAAACGCAACTTTGCTAGATAGAAATAGTAGGAATGAGAGAAATGATTCAATTTTGTTGCTTTCTAAAAAAATAATGGAAGGGAAAGATGGTTTAATATTTGGAGAGGGTACTTGGAATATTCATCCAATTTTACAGATGCATAATATTAAAAATGGTGCTGCAAAGATTTCAATTATTGCTCAGGTTCCCATTGTTCCCGTAATTTTTGAATATATTGAAAAAAATGAAATGGTATCACTAGAAAGTGAATTGTATGACAAATGTATTATAAGATTTGGACGCCCAATTATGATTAATAATTCTGATTTGTTATCTTCACAGTCAAATGGTATAAAGGAAAATATGTCTGCAATTAGAAGACAAATATGGAATGATTATAATATTATTAAAGGAAATATTAGAGATATTGATCCAATCATGTATGTTAATCATACTTATGCTAAAAAATTTAAATCGTTTGGATTTACGTATGACTCAAGATTAGAACAAGAATTTTTATTATTTTTAGATAATGAACCTAAGGAAAATGAGTATACAATAAATGAATATGGTGAATTTGTGCCTGGCATAACAGAAAAAAAATTAGAATTGAGAAAATTATTAAAATAATAGTTTTTTCATTTTTTTTTATCAAAATTAATGTTATAATGTTTATAAGGTAAGGTGTTATATTATGAATGGTATATATAATCTTTATATTCCTTTGTGTGGGCTTTTAATTGCAATCATATGTAATGTTGTATTTTTTGCGAAAGAAAGAGCAAAAAATACAGAAACAGAAATTTTTTCAAGAGAATTAATTTATAGTTTGGTAGATAGTTTGTTAATGGTTACAATTATTTATCTAGCTTTATTTAAACCAGATAATTTAAAACTTTTAGAGTGGCTTAATAAAATAGATTATGCAATGTATATTTTGTTTACTAGCAATTTGTTTTTATATGTGTATTATGTAACAGCTAAAGAAGATGAAGGACAAAAAGTAAAATTATATAATTTCTTTTTTTGGTTAACAACAATTATAGATGTTTTATTAATGATTTTATTATTATTTATGAAGGTTGACGTTCATATTAATGGATATACACTGTATAGTGATGGAATGGCGCTTAATAGTACTATGATAGGATGCGGATTATATTTTGTTGCTATTGTAATATGCTTAATATTAAATTTTAAGAAAGCAATAACAAAAAAACTGACACCTTTGTATGTACTAATACTATTCTTTATTTTGGTATATGCTTTAAATCAAATAGATAAAACGATAGTAATTATTTCTGCTGTGTTAGCATTTGTCAATTTAATAATGTTATTTACAATCGAAAACCCAGATGTAAAGATGCTTAATGCAATGACGTTGGCAAAAGATCAAGCAGAAAAAGCAAATAGAGCAAAAAGTGATTTCTTATCAAGTATGTCTCATGAGATAAGAACTCCTTTAAATGCAATTGTGGGATTATCTGAAGATAATTTAACTTATATTGATAAATTGCCACCGGAGGTTGTTGAAAATTCTAAGGATATAGTAAATGCTAGTCAAACATTACTTGAGATAGTTGGTAATATTCTTGATATAAATAAGATTGAAGCAGATAAAATGGAAATAGTTGAAAATCCATATAATTTTAAAGAAGAAATAACTAATATGTGTAAGATAACAAGAACTCGTATTGGTGAAAAGAATGTTACATTTACATTAAGTATTGCGGATGATGTTCCTTATGAGGTTATTGGGGATAAAGGTAAAGTTAAAGAAATTATTAATAATCTTTTAACTAATGCGATTAAGTATACTGATAAGGGTTTAATTGAATTAAGTATCAAGTGTATTAATGATATGCAAAATAATGTTTCAAGTATTATAATTACATGTAGAGATACAGGAAAAGGTATAAAGGCAGATCATATAAATAGATTATTTTCTAAATTTGATAGGTTAGATGTAGAAAGAAATACTACAGTAGAAGGAACAGGTTTAGGTCTTGCAATAA
>CAZMXJ010000080.1:0-4936 GCA_964570235.1 uncultured Clostridium sp.
ACCAAATGTTTTACATATTTCATTCTTTATTTTTTTTGCAAACTCTAGTTCATCTCCATATAAACTTTTTACTTTGCCATAATCTAAAAAGCATTCATCAATAGATACTACTTCTATATCTGAAGTATACTTTGATAGTAGTTTAAATAGACTAGACGACATTTTGTCATATAGTTCTCTATTGGGTGGATATACATTTAAATAGGGACATTTTTTTCTTGCAGAATATAATGTTTCAGCTGTTTTAACTCCTCTTTTTTTTGCTGGAATTGACTTTGCTAGTACAATACCTCTTCTTTTAGATTCATCGCCACCTATAACTGCATACTCATTTCTTATGTCATTATGTCCTTTTTTTAATAAATCAACTGCAGTCCAAGATAAAAATGCATTATTAACATCAATATGCATTATTATCTTTTTCATATCATTAATCTCCATAATTACTAAAATAATTTTGTACTAAAACAACTGGTGTTCCCTTATCTCCGCTCCCACTAGTTAAGTCACAAAGAGATCCTAATAAATCTGTATATCTTCTTGGTGTTGTTCCTTGCGATGCCATTTGTCCTTTTAAGTTAGCGTTTTTATTTCTTATTTCATCTTTTATTGCATTATTTAATTCTTCACCAGATAAATCTTTAAATTTGTTTTCTGATAAATATTTTAATTTTAATTCATTTGGGCTTCCAACTAGTCCACTTGTATATGCTGGACTTACTACAGGATCCGCAAGTTCCCAAATTTTACCTACTGGATCTTTAAATGCTCCATCCCCATATACCATTACTTCTATATCCTTACCGGTTTCTTCTTTTAATCTTCTTTGTACAGTTTCTACTAATTCTTGACCTGTTCTTGGAAATAATTTTACTCTTTCTTCAGTCGCTCTATTACTTCCTAAAAGACCATATTCTTCATTGTAACCTGAACCATTTACACTCTTATTTAATATATCAGCCATAGAAATTACATTAGCACCCATTTTCTTTAATTTCTCTTTAGTTTCAAATCTTGTATGGATATCACATGATATTACATCTTTAGTATATTTTAATATATCTTCTACTCTATTACTTAATATTATATTTGCTTCACAGTTCTCACTTTCAATAAGTTCTTATTCATATATTCTTCATATGTTATAGTGTCTATAAATGGATTTACGTTATATTTTTCTAAATCTTCTTTATATAATATATCATTTCCAACTTCATCACTTGGATAACTTAAAAGCAAAGTTATCTTTTTTGTACTTCTTGCCATTCCTTTTAAGCATACTGCAAACCTATTTCTACTTAATATTGGAAATACAATTCCTATATGATCACTATTTAATTTTTCTTTTATATCGCATACAATATCATCTAAAGTAGCAAAGTTTCCCTCAGAAATACCCACTACTGCCTCTGTAATTGCAACTACATCTTTGTCATTAAATTCAAAATTATCGCTTTTACTAGCATTTAATAAAGATTCTACAACAATATCTGCAAGATTATCTCCTTCCTTTATTACACCTGTTCTTATACCTCTAACTACTGTTCCTACATTTTTCATAATGTTCCTCCTAATTTAATTATATCATTTAACAAAAAAAAGTATTATTTTTCTTCAATACTTTTTTTATTTTTATGTAAACTTTTTTCCAATATGTCAATTTTCGTATTTAATACCTTAATTTGTCTATTATTAACATATAAAATTATTCCAACTGCGAGTGTTGTAAATATAGCATTCCACATAATTATTGAAACACTTGTGTCTTTTGGTTCCTTTTCCATTTCTTCAAAAACATCATATCTATCTTTAGATTCATATAGTTCTTTTATTTTTGACTTTATTTTATCTCCATCAGTTGATTCTCTAAAACCACTAAATGATTTATCACCTATTATTATATATGGTACTCCTGTCGCACTTTTACCATCCATAAATTTAGATACTTCTTCAAATAATTTTGAGTTATTTGCATCATTAAATATTTCATATGAAACTAAATTAAAATATTTTCCATATTCTTCTACATTATTATATAAAAAAGTTAAAAAACTATTACAAAAACCACACTTATGTCCTCTAAATAAATATATATTTATTTTATCTTCACTTTCTCTATAATCTTTTAAATCATGTTCTATACTTTCTTCAGTAAGTGCTTCTTCAAAATTTTCAGTAACATATTCACTTGTACTTGCGAACGCTAAAGAAGGTGCAAAAACAAGTCCAACTAATACTATTGATATTATTTTCTTAAACATATACATCTCCTACTTTAAATAATAATTATATTTTTTTTCTAATTCTAGAGTGGTACTAGGACCATGTCCTGGATATACTTTTATTATATCATTGTATTTAAGTATCTTGTCAATGCTTTTTTTCATTTCAATATCATTCCCTGTTTCTAAATCAGTCCTACCTATTGAATTTTTAAATAGAAAGTCTCCTGTAAACATTACTTCATCTTCTTTAAAATAAAATGTTATAGAGTCATCTTTGTGTCCTTTAGTATAGATTACATCTATATTAAAATCTCCTATCTTTATATTTCCTTCATTTAAATTTTTATATTGGTATACTGGTATATTATATAATTTTTTTAATGACTCTAATGCTCCAATATGATCATTATGACTATGTGTCACAAGTATTGCAATTGGAGAAAAAGTTATATTATTTATTATTTTTTCTTCTTCATCACCCGGATCTATTATAAGACAAGTATAGTTTTTTTCTACAATATAACAATTTGTCATTAATGGGCCTACTACTACTTTTTTTATGTTTATACTCATATATTTACTCCTATCTATACGTGATATTAAAAAATACGCTTTAATGAAGATTTATTATTTTTTATTTAAATATGGACTAACCTCTTTATTCCATGGTTTATGATTCTTATCACTAATTAAAAATCCTCTATAGAATTCTTTTCCATCTAAATTACTACTCATAGTAACATCATATAGGTAATACTATTTGTCTATTTCCACTACATTCCAAGCATGTGCATCACCTAAAAATAGTGAATATTCTGCATCTCCAAATATTAATAATGAATTTACTCCTATATTAGAAAATAATATTTGCGAAGCTTTTGAATATCCTGCACAAACTGGTGATAAATCTTTATTAAAAGCAGAATAAGCTGATTGACACATATAATCTTTTACATTACCATAAGTATTACTTTTGCCAATATAATCATATACATATTTAACCTTTTCATATTGACCTAAATCTTTAGTATCTTCTTTTACTTTGTTTATAATTAATTTAATTTCTTCTATATTTTTTTTATATTCATCTTTACTCATTAAGTAGATTGGTTTTATAGTTACTATATTACTACCTTTTTCTTTACTCATACTAAATGTACCAATATAAATAAGTTCAGGATGATCCATAAATATAATATTAGTTATTTCGTTTGTTTTATCAAAATAAAGTAAATCATAATTATAATCAAAATTATCCATAGTTACTGCAAAACTAGTTTTAAAGTTAATAAAATTTTCTATTAATTCTTCATATATATTTTTTTCTTTTTTATCTAATAACATTCTATAATTGATTTCTTTTGATTTATATAATTCATTAATATTATATTTTGGTTCATAATCTGTTTCTAATATTTTATTTATCCTATAATTCTTTGCTGCTTTAAGCAAAAATATCATTAAAAATATTATAGAGACTGTAATTATAATTTTTACTACCTTATTCACAACATCACCAAATTTATTGTAGCACAAGAAAAAATATATGTATATCTTGAGTTTTAATTTTTCTTGTAAAACTTATAATTAAAAATTCTTGCAAGAAACTATCTCTTACAAGAATTATAAGTTATCAACATTTTATTATTTATCAATTACCATTTTTTTAACTTTTTGTTTATTTTTCCATTTTTTATATTCATTAGGCATACATACTGCACATGGACGATAACCAGCAGCAATTGCTATATCTTCATTTTCAAAAAACACCCTATTTGAAACATAATATCCTTTTTCAATCCATTTCTTTGCAGATGGACAGTCAAGTCTTCCATATATCTTTAATTTCTTGTTGCCACCTAACATTCCTGGAATATTACTTAAATACTCTTTACCATTGCTATCAATTAATCTAAATTGTATACCTTGATATTGCCTAATTGCTTGTTTTAAATTATAAAGTAGTTTTTCATACATATTTTTTATATCATCATTACTTAATATATATTCCCTTGTTATTTCTAAACCATCTTCATATTTAGGTTTTTCATCTAAAAATTGTTCAATTGTTAAATCAATAATTTTGCCATCTATTAGATTATAATAGTGATTTCCAAATGGTTCCATACATCTCATAATTTTTCCGCCAAAAAAATCATTTACTATTAATGATGTTATTGCACATTGTTCAATTGAAGTATTTCCTTTATCACTATCATCTGTTAATCTATGTGAGCATATTTTATAATCCCACGCCAAAGTCAACAGTTGTTTTAATTCATCTATTTTCATAAAATCAGCCTCTAACTTAATTACATTATAATTTTATACAAACTATACGTACATTAAAAATTTTATTTACTTTTCTATTAGTATCATTTTATTATTCATCATGAATTAATACTAATTTTGTTATAAGTAAAGTTTTGCAAGTAAGTTTTCATTACAAACAAGTAAATATATCTTAAGGGATAATATCTTTATTAAATAACTTATTACGATTATATATAGTTTAGCCACTAAAATAATAGTAGACAGGAACTCTTATATTAATTGTTTTTTATGAATTTAACTATTATATCAATATTTTTGTCTCCTTTATATTTAGATTTTAAAAGGTGTCAACTCATTATTTTTGTTCACACCTTTATTTTAATACACTTTTTTAATATTACGTGGACAAGTTATAAAACTCGAACCAACTTACTAAT
>CAZMXJ010000081.1:0-4904 GCA_964570235.1 uncultured Clostridium sp.
TTATTAAATAGGGTTGGTGCTATAAAAGATAAGGATAAGTTAGAAAAAAATGTAAATGGTTATATAATGGATTTTAAGAAAAAGATTAAAAATACTATTAAAGATAGAAAATTAATTACTATCTGTATATTGTTAAATGTTCTTAAATTTATAGCAAGTGGTATTGTTGTATATTTATGTTTTAAATCAGCAAATTCATATGTACCTTTATTAGAAAGCGTTATAATATCAATAATTATAACTACTATGGCATCATTTGTTCCTATACCAGGCGCAAGTGGTGGTATGGAGTATGGGTTTATTGCATTGTTTTCGTATTATGTGTTAGATGTTAAATTAGGTGCAGTTATGCTTATTTGGAGGTTTTTAACATATTATATGTTGGTAATTTTTGGCGGCATTTTGTTTGCATTTGAAGGTAAGGAGTGAGTTTATGCGTATAGGGATTTTTACAGAAGCATATACACCATATGTAAGTGGTGTAGTAACAAGTATAATGATGTTAAAAAAATCATTAGAAGATTTAGGACACGATGTATATGTTGTAACTATAAATCAAGATAGATTAAAGTATGAATATGATGAAAAGGAAAAAGTATTAAGAGTACCTGGAATTGAAACGGGCATTTATGATAATTTAAAGGTTAGTAGTATTTATCCTATAAAATCAACTAAAATAATAAAGAAGTGGAAATTAGATATAATTCACACTCATACAGAGGGTAGTGTAGGCACATATGGTAGACTTCTTGCTAAACAATTTGATTTACCAGTTGTACACACATATCATACAATGTATGAAGATTATATGTATTTAGTAACTAAAGGACATTTTGATAAGCCTGCGAAGAAGTTACTTGAATATCTTACTGTATTTTATTGTGATAAGACAGTTTCTGAACTAATTGTTCCGACTAAGAAGACATATGATTTATTTAAAGTAAAATATGGTATTGATAGGGAGATAAATATTATTCCAACGGGAATAGATACAGATAGGTTTAATAAAGATAATTTTGATAAAAAAGATATTATTGCTTTAAGAAATAAACTTGGTATATCAAAGGAAGATTTTGTTCTTTTATCAGTAAGTCGTATATCTGAAGCTCAAAAAAAGATTAAGTTTTTAGTAGACTGTCAGAAACAACTTAATAAAAAATATAAAAATATTAAATTACTTATCGTAGGAGATGGACCTGATTTAGAGTACTTTAAAAAGATGTGTAAAGGTAATAATAATATAATATTTACAGGAATGGTTCCATGGAAAGATGTATCTTTATATTATCAACTTGGTGATATATTTGTAACTGCATCTAATACAGAAACACAAGGGTTAACTGTAATTGAAGCTCTAGCAGCGTCTCTTCCTGTCGTATGTTTAGATGATGATAGTTTTAAACTAGCAATAATAGATGATTATAATGGGTACTTTTTCAAAAATAAAAAAGAATATATTAATTCAATTTTAACCTTATATAATGATAAGAATAAGTATTTAACTATGTCAAAACAAGCTAAGATATCAAGTAAACAATTTTCTTCAAAATATTATGGTGAAAGAATGATTGAAGTATATAGAAAAGCAATAAATAATAAAAAAGAACCATTTATGGATAGAATAAAGAAGATTGTAATAAAGGGAAAAAATAATGAATAAGTTATTGATTGCAAATTTAAAGATGAATTTAAATTATGAGGATATATTAGAATATAAGAAAGTTATAGAAAATAGTGATATTACTAATTTTATAATTTGTCCACCTAATATATATTTAGATGCGCTTTTCTCTAATAAATATGAATTATGTGCTCAAAATGGTTATCATGTTGATGAAGGAGCATTTACAGGGGAAGTTTCATTTAAACAATTAAAGAGTATGGGTGTAAAATATTCTTTAATTGGACATAGTGAAAGAAGAAGAATTTTTAATGAAAGTAATGATGATATAAGAAAAAAATTAGAGTCATGTATAGAAAATGGAATTACTCCTATATTGTGTGTTGGAGAAAGCAAGGAAGGAAGAGAAAAGGGAATTAGCGAAAAAATAATAGAAAGTCAAATTAAAACTGCGATTGGGGATTTAGAATTGTCTGATTTAATTGTTGCGTATGAACCAGTTTGGGCGATAGGTACAGGTTTGATACCCACGAGTATTGACATAATGAATATGCATAGTTGTATAAAGAAAATAGTAAAAGATAATACTAAAAATGTAAAAGTAATATATGGTGGTAGTGTAAATGAATCGAATATTAAAGACATTTGTAATATAGAAGGTGTAGATGGAGTTTTAATAGGTGATGCGTCAAATAATCCACTAAATATTATAAAAATGTATAATTTAGTAAAATAATGTGTAAATATACGATATATTGTCGAAAAACTATTTTGTTTTACATAATTGTATGATATATTGAAAGTGTAAAAAGGTAGAAAGGCTGTGATATTATGAATTCGACAAAAATATTATTTCTTAAGATGCTTCGTAATGATATAAAACGAAAAGCATGTGAAAAGATGGGCGTTGATTTTAATCAAGTACCTAAGGAAAAAGAAGAATTGTTAACTGGGCAAACAATTGGAAGAAATGATATAGAAAGTTTTTCATCTTACAGGTTGATGAATGATGATGAAAAGACTATTGTTAATTCTATTTTAAGTGAAATTAAGACTAAAGAGTCAAGTAATGATTCTATTAATGGTAGAGTATTATCTAAACATTTAGAATCATTAGTTCCTGAAAGTCATGCCGATGCCGTAGATTATAAAGATGCAGCATAAAAAAGATATCTTTTAATGTAGTACAAGAAAAAGTACTACATTTTTTATTTGAATTAAAAAGCGACAAATTTAGTCATCAAAATAAAATATATTTGTATCGTAGAGGAGGAAAGTATGGAAAAAACAAGATTATTAATAATAGATGATAATAAAAATTTAGTAGATATGATAGAGGAGTTCTTTTTAGATCATAAGTTTATAAAGGTAAGTTTAAAGGCTTACTCTGGAGAGGAAGGTATAAAATTAATAGAAAATAGAATAAATGATTATGATGCAATAATATTAGATTTAATAATGCCTAATAAAGATGGGATATATGTATTAGAAGAAATGAAGAGGAAAAATATAAATAAGCCTGTAATTATATCAACATCATATAATTCAGACAGTATGATAAGAAGAGTATCAGAATATGGTGTACAGTATTTTCTTTTAAAGCCATATGAACTTAGTGATTTAGAAAATAGGATAATAGAATTATCCAATGTGGTTGAAAAAGAAAATAAGAATATAAATATATATCACAATAATTTACAAATATCTGTTACTAAGATATTACATGAGTTAGGTGTACCATCACATATAAAAGGATATCAATATATAAGAGAAGGAATACTACTCTTATATAATAATCCAGAGATGATAGGTGGAATAACTAAGGAGTTATATCCTGAAATAGCAGACAAGTTTAATACAACTGTATCTAGAGTAGAAAGGGCAATAAGGCATGCGATAGAAGTAAGTTGGAATAGAGGAGATTGGGACCTTATGGAAGAAATATTTGGACATAGTGTCGACATTGATAAAGCAAAACCAACAAATTCAGAGTTTATTGTCACAGTTGCAGATAAATTAAGACTTGAATATAGAAAAATGAGCGTAAACTAATTAAGATATTCTTGATTAGTTTTTTTAATTATCCTGCCTATTTTTATAGTAGTAGCACCCTTATATATAGTCGCAATAAGTTATTTAGTAAGTATGAGTATCACTTGATAAATTTTTAATAAAATTAAAGAGGAATTTATAAAGTTTTATAGAATATTATATGTGAATGATTAGTTTATAAAATATGGAAGGTTTTTTATAAATGAAACAAGATAAAATTCATTTAATTAATAAATTATTTGAAAATGATACAATAAGAACCATATGGAATAAGGAAGAAGAAAAATATTATATAAGTGATGTTGACATAATATCAGTTTTAACTAATAGTTCAAATCCAAGGCACTATTGGAATGTTTAGAATATTTTAATCTATGCCTAGTTAAAATTATAAATCCTATAGAAGACTTGTTTACTAACCCTGGTAAAGAAATAATAGATGAAAATAGACAAATAAAAAGTAAAAAACTGTTATAAATATAGTATTTTAACTAAAAATATTAAAAATATGATTTAAATTAAGATTAAAATTTTGTATACTAAAGATAGCATTTGATTTGTTAGAAATTGTGTAAATATGTACATGAAGGGAATGTGTTTTAATGAAAAAAGTTATGTTAGCAATATTAGATGGTGTTGGACTAAGAGATGAGGTAAAGGGTAATGCATTTTTACAGGCTAAAAAACCTACATTTGATTATTTATGGAATACTTTTCCCCATACTAAGTTGGATGCGAGTGGTGAATTTGTTGGTCTTCCAAAGGGACAAATGGGTAATAGTGAAACAGGGCATTTGAATATTGGCGCTGGTAGAATTGTATATCAACCACTTGAACTTATAAATAAGTATATAGAAACAGGAGAATTTTATAATAATAAGGAAATTTTAAGCCTACTTAAATATGCAAAAGATAATGATAAGAAAGTTCATTTAATTGGATTAATTAGTGATGGTGGTGTGCATTCACATATTAATCATTTAAAAGCATTATTAAATATGACTAAATTAAATGATATTGATAATGTATATATGCATTTAATAACAGATGGTAGAGATACTTTAATAGATAGCGGGTACGGTTATGTAAAAGAAATAGAAGATTTGAATATAGGTACTATTTCTACGATATGTGGAAGATACTATACTATGGATAGAGATAAGAATTATGATAGAATTGAAAAAGGATATAATTTAATAACTAAAGGTATTGGCAAAGAATATGAAAATAT
>CAZMXJ010000082.1:0-4818 GCA_964570235.1 uncultured Clostridium sp.
TATTTAAATGAAAATTTCAGAAGATGTGAAATCCTATAATAGGTGATTTTAATGTATTATGCATATTTATTTGAATTTGTAGATGATTTAATTGATGAGATTGATTTAACTAGAATGAAGACGTTTTTAATTAGAAATAATAAGTCATAGTGTGCATATATTGTACTAGGTGATTATATGGTACTATTTAGTTTCAATGTTACTATGGAGTTATTTTACCTTACTATTATGCTTCTAGTAATTTCATATGGAATTAAAAATTTAGAATTTATTGATAACAAATTTATTTTATTTTATTTGCTTACAATAAGTATATTAGTAAATTTTATATTTAATGGCATTTCTTTTTGCGCTTTGTTTGAAAGCATCGTGTCTGTTTCTCTTGTATTATTGGTTCGAGATATTTATAAAATTTTCAAGAAAGTTTTTGAATTTTAAGTGTTTAGGGGCATATATTGACAAAATGCTCTTTTTTTGAGAAAATAAGTAAGAGGTGAGTTATTTATGTTATTTGAAGAAATATCTTTAACACCACAAGATATACTGGATAAGGAATTTAAAATTGATACTAGAGGATTTAGGCCTCAAGAAGTAGATAAATTTTTAGATGTAGTTATTGGAGACTATACTAAATTTATATCAATAATAAAGAGACTTGATTCTGAAAAGAAAGAACTCATCGAAGAGAATCTTAGATTAAAAAGAGAACTGAGAGAAAATAAGGATAAAATTGATTTATTGAAAAATACTACTGGTAAAGAAATGACTAATGTTGATATGCTTAGAAGAATTTCTAGTTTAGAAAAAGTTGTATTTGGAGATAAAGATAATTTTTAAATTAATGTAGTATCTGGGCAAACGCTACATAGTTAAGTTGTGTAGAGGAAAGTCCATGCTCGCACCAACCTTATGGGTTGGTAGTGTTCGTGTATAGGGAAAAAATAACCTATAGTAGTTAATCTAACGGCGATGAAGTAACCTAAGTCTTTAAGATATGGTTATTGTAACGTAAAGTGCCATAGTGACGATTAATCAGAAATGAGGAAATGGAACGAGGTAAACCCCACGAGCGAGAAACCCAAATAATGGTAGGGGAACCTAATTGCTAGGTAACTAGCAAGGGATGCAGTAATGCATAGATAAATGTTTGCCGCTTCTTTAAAGAAGTACAGAACATGGCTTATAAGATACTATTTTTTTATTTAAAAATAAGAAAGGATGAATTTTAATGGAAGTTATAGGAGAGAAACTAAAAGCTTCAAGAGAAGAGAAAGGTTTATCTCTAGAAGAAGTATCTGAAGATTTAAAAATAGGAGTTAAAGATTTAGAAAATATTGAAAGTGGAGATAGGAAAGCTTTTGATGATGTATATATATTAAAAAACTATATATGCGATTATGCAAAGTATTTAGGACTAGATTTTAATAAGTTGGTAGAAGAATTTAATGAGTTCATGTTTGAATTTACTTCTAAAATACCTGTTGATGTAATTGAAAGAATTAGTAAACAAAAAGAAAAAGAAGAAAAAAGTAAGAATGCTTTATCTCCATACACTATAACAAATAGAAAAAATTATAAAAAGGCTATTACAATAATATTAATTATAATAATTGCGGTTATATCAGTAATAACTGTATTTTATGTAGCAAAAAGTGCAAGAAAATCTAATGACTTAGTACTTTCATCATTAATTTAAGGAGGAATTATGAATTTGCCTACAAAACTTACTATGTCAAGAATAATATTTACAATTATGATTATAATAATATTTTTATTCCCATTTAGTCAAATGAATTTTGAATTCCCAGTATGGGCTTTAAACATTAATGGAATAATTGAAATAGATAGTAGATATATAATTGGAGGAATTTTATTTGTAATTGCATCACTTACTGATTTTTTAGATGGATACTTAGCTAGAAAAAATAACTTAGTTACAGATTTTGGAAAATTTATTGATGCTATTGCTGATAAAGTTTTGGTTAATTCTGTTTTAATAATATTTGCTGTAGAAGGAGTTATTAGTCCAATTATACCAGTAGTTATAATATTTAGAGATACAATAGTGGATTCTATAAGAATGGCTGCTTCTAGTAAAGGGGTAGTTATTGCAGCTGGAAAAGCAGGAAAACTAAAAACAGCTTGTATGATGGTTGGATTAACTTTAACATTCTTTTATAATTTACCATTTGAAATATGGAATATTGATGTAACTACCGTATTACTAGTAATTGCAACTGTTTTGTCGATATATTCGGGTATAGAATATTATTATACAAATAAAAAAGTTTTATTTACAAAATAATTATATTTGTAATATTATATTTACAAAAATTCAACTAAATTAGTTGAATTTTTATTATTCTGCAATAAAATAAAGACTATTTATCAAACAATTGTTCGAAAAAATACTTGATATTTATTTTAAAATGTAGTAAAATTATATTGTATGAAAACATAGGAGGAAATTATGGCAAAAGAAAAAGAATTAGATAAAGACAAGATGCTAGATCAAGTATTAGCTGATATTGAAAAACAATTTGGAAAAGGAGCAATCATGAAACTTGGTAGCAATGCATCTATGGAAATAGATGTATGCCCAACAGGATCATTAGCATTAGATACTGCACTTGGAGTAGGTGGATATCCGAAGGGAAGAATTATTGAGATATATGGTCCCGAATCTAGTGGTAAAACAACTTTTGCATTGCATGCAATTGCTGAAGTACAGAAACGAGGAGGAAGAGCAGCATTTATTGATGCTGAGCATGCTCTAGATCCAGTATATGCAAAAAAGTTAGGAGTAAATATTGAAAATTTATTGTTATCACAACCTGATACTGGAGAACAAGCATTAGAAATATGTGATGCATTAGTACGAAGTCATGCAATAAGTATAATAGTTATTGACTCAGTAGCAGCGCTTGTACCACAAGCTGAAATAGAAGGAGAAATGGGTGATTCTCATGTTGGATTGCAAGCAAGACTTATGAGTCAAGCATTAAGAAAATTATCTGGAACTATAAATAAAACTAATACAATAGTTATTTTCATTAACCAATTAAGAGAAAAAGTTGGTGTAATGTTTGGTAATCCTGAAACTACTCCAGGAGGAAGGGCATTGAAATTTTATTCTACAATAAGATTAGACGTTAGAAGAGCTGAACAAATTAAGATTGGGGATTCTGTAGTAGGGAATAGAACAGTTATAAAAGTTGTAAAAAATAAAGTGGCACCTCCTTTCAAAACTGCAAATGTTGATATAATGTATGGAGAAGGAATTAGTAAGGAAGGTGAACTTGTAGATATGGCAAGCGAAGCTGGTATAATCGATAAAAGTGGTGCATGGTATTCTTATAATGGTGAAAAGATAGGACAAGGCAAAGAAAATGTTAAAATATTATTAAAGCAAAATGTTAAGTTAAGAGACGAAATAGAATCAAAGTTAAGAAAACATTATGGAATAGACAAACAAGAAAAGGCTGAAGATAAGCCTAGTGAATAAAGACTTATAAAATAAGTCTTTTTTAACTTGACTTTGAAGTAAATCAAATTTACAATATAATTGTATGTTTTATAATACGATGTAGAAGGAGGAAATATGGAAATTGATATACTTTCCATTTTGACCTCTGTAATTGGATTAGGAGTAGGTGTTGCATCTGTTATAGTATATAATAATGTGAGATCAAATAATGCATTAAAAAAAGCCGATGATATTATTGAAAAAGCTAGAAAAGATGCTGAAAAAGTAAAGAGAGACTCAATTCTTGAGTTGAAAGAAGAAAGTTATAAACTAAAATCAGAAACTGATAAAGAAATAAAAGAGAAAAAAAGAGAAGTTAAAGAGTTAGAAGATAGACTTTTGCAAAGAGAGAAAAATCTTGATAAAAGAGATGAAATCCTACAAAATAGGGATAAAATGTTAGAGGATAGAGATAATTCTTTAGTTTTAAAACAAAAAGAAATCCAAAAAGCAGAAGAAGAAATGGAAGAATTAAAGAAAAGAGAACTAGAACTATTGGAAAGTATTTCTGGATTCTCGAAAGATAAAGCACGCGATATGATAATGAAACGTGTGGAAGCTGATTTAGAGGTTGAAATAACTTCTATGATTAAAGAAAGAGAAATAGAAGCAAAATTGGAGATTGATAGAAAGGCAAAGGATATGTTGGTAATGACGATGCAAAAGTATGCATCTGACGTTACTAATGAAAAGACTGTTTCTGTTGTTACACTACCTAATGATGATATGAAAGGAAGAATCATTGGACGTGAGGGTAGAAATATAAGAACTATTGAAGCTGTTACAGGTGTTGATTTAATTATTGATGATACACCAGAAGCTATAGTTTTATCTAGTTTTGATCCGCTAAGGAGAGAAATAGCCAAGCAAACTATTGATACTTTAATTAAAGATGGTAGAATTCATCCGGCTAGGATTGAAGAATTATATGATAAAACATGCAAAGATTTTAATAATAAAATAATGGAATACGGTAATCAGGCTGCATTTGAACTTGGACTATCTAAACTTGCTCCTGAATTGGTTGAAATTTTAGGAAAATTATATTTTAGGACTAGTTACGGTCAAAATGCATTACAACATTCTAAAGAAGTTGCTCATCTATCAGGTATTATAGCTGCTGAAATTGGAGAAAATGTTACTTTAGCAAAAAGAGCAGGATTATTACATGATATTGGTAAAGCAATTGACTTTGAGGTAGAAGGAAGTCATGTTGAAATTGGTGTAGAACTAGCACGTAAATTTAACGAAGATAAAGTGGTTATTAACGCTATAGAGTCACATCATGGAGA
>CAZMXJ010000083.1:0-2585 GCA_964570235.1 uncultured Clostridium sp.
ATGTTTTATTTACAACAATAGTGAAAAAATACAGTTGTAAATCATCAATAATATCTAATTGCTGATTTAACATTGTTCTTACTTTACTTTTGAATAAAGCAATATTCTTTTTTAGTATTTGTGCCTCATATTCAGTTTTTTCTGCTCTTATGAGTGCATCACTAATAATTCTATTTGCATTTTTCCTTGCATCATTTATTATAGCATCTCTTTCAGATTTTGCAAGTCTTTTTATATATTCTCCACTTTCTTGTGCAGTTATTATTGAGGTGTTTAATTGTTGTTCTAATGATTTATAGTGTTCTATAGATGCTTCAAGTTCTCTTATTCTTAAATCTTTATTACGAATTTCGCTTTTAATTTGTTCTTCTTCTTTTAATATCGATTCAACTCTTTTTATTACATCATCTATAAATTCATTAACTTCATCTATATTGTAACCATTAAAACTCCTTTTAAACTTTTTCATAAATCCACCTCAAAATAATTTTTACCATTCAATATCTATTTCACTATTATCGTGTACTTTTTCTTTTTTGTCATCAGAATCATTTGATATTTTTCCCTGTACATTAATATTATTTGGTGTACATAAGAATATACCACCACCAATTTTTTGTAAATCTCCACCAATCGCATATATAGTACCACTTAAAAAGTCAACTATTCTTTTTGCTTGATCTGCAGTTACTCTTTTTAAATTTACTACTACAGTATGCCTATTTTTTAAATGATCAGCAATTTGTTGCGATTCAGAATACGCTCTTGGTTCTAAAAGAATTAACTTACTTCCTTCACCACTTGCACTCTTCAACGCTTCATCAGTAGAAATTGAATAATATTCATTTTCTGCTGCATTATCTTCTAAAGAAGTGCTAAATATATCTTTAATTTTAAAACCCATTTTTATCATCTCCTAATATACATATTTATAATATCATAAATATTAAAAATATAAAAGAATTTATTAATATAAATTTATACAAATTATTATACAAAATCATAATTTTGGTCTGTGGTGTGACTTTTCTTCAACTAAACTTGTAAATAGTGGATTTCTAATTATATCTGATAATTCTAATATTGCATATTCATCGTATAATTTATTTTCAAATTCTGTTGTTTCATTATCTCCATCAAAAACTAAATTCTCTTCTCCAACGTACTCTTTTAATTTCTCGTATATATTTGGATATCTTTTTTCTATTTCTGATACAATTTGACTTAGAGGAAGTCTATAGTCATTAAAAGTATAACCATCAAATAGATGACTATAGTCTCTATCTGTATTGTGTAATCTTTGCAAACTAAAAAACTCAAGAAATAAAAGCCCTTTTTGTTCCATGTCAGAAAAATCTATATTGCATTTCTTATAAAAGTCTCTTGTTAATTGTGCTCCTATTAAATTTGCATGAGATTCAATTGCAGTTGTTTCATAGTTCCTTTTATAAAACATAGTACCAATTACTTGCAATGACTCCATCAATCCATATTCAATACATATTCTTTTTAGATTTGCGTCTTTAAAATTTTTATTTTTAATATTAAATTCATCATAAACATGTGAAATTTCATGAAAAACAACAAATATATTAAAAGGATTAGTACCATCATAAATGCTTTTTACAACTTCTTCACTTATTGTAATTCTATATGTGTTTGTTTTTTTATTATAATTTGCCGTTCCTCTAAGCCCATTTTTAAGTGACTCTATATGGCATATACACATAGACTTTCCATTTAAGAAACTTTTCATAATTTTTTCTGAATAAACTATAAGCATCTTTTTAAATTGAACATAATCAACATTTGGTTTAATCTCATTATGTATTAATGAAAATATCCTTTCAAATTCATCCATGTTTAATGCCTCCCACATAAAATTTTTTATATAAAAGTAGTATAACACATAATTCCTAAAGTAATCAATTTGTTAATTTTACAATTACTTAGTAATAAGTGATACTCATCTTTACTAAATAACTTATTGCGACTATATTTAAATAAGCTATTTATCTATGGCTAGTCAGGGCATCATAAGGAAAAACAACCAATAGTGGTTGTTTTATTCAGTTCTAAGTGCAATAACAGGATCTTTTTTAGATGCCATTCTTGATGGAATTAAACCAGCTATAATCGTTAGTATAATACTAATAATTATTAATATAACTCCCCCATTTAATGGTAATTGACTTATATTACTTACATTTGCAATATTTTTAATTATTATATTTATTGGAATATTTAATATTAAAGTAATTACTATTCCAAATAAACCAGCAAAGAATCCAATAATCAATGTTTCAGCATTAAATACTCTAGAAATATCTTTTTTAGATGCTCCTATTGCCCTTAAAATACCTATTTCCTTAGTCCTTTCGATAACTGATATATATGTAATAATTGATATCATTATTGATGATACAACTAAACTAATTGCTACAAAAGCAATTAAAACTTTACTTATAATATCTACAATATTAGTTACTGATTTCATCATTATTCCTACTATATCTGTATATTGTATTTTTTCTGTTTCTTCTTTGCCACTATTATATTCATCTATTATTTTAGTGATTTCTTCT
>CAZMXJ010000083.1:2595-4789 GCA_964570235.1 uncultured Clostridium sp.
CAAAATCTTTTGGATATATAGAAATTGAATATGGATCTTCTAAATCAGCTATTCCTAATTTAACTAAATTTTCTTCATAACTAGAATTCATGTTTTCAGTATATGATTTAATAAATTCTGCTAGTTCTTTTTCAGATAATTTTTGTATGTACATAAGTTGTTCTTTAGTTAAACTATTCATATCGAAATCTTTTTTACTAGAGAATTTTTGATTAGTAAATACATTTATATCTTTATTATTTAGTTGTTCTTTTGCTATTTCAGTATCTCTTATTTTTGTAATTAGATGTTCCATAAGACTATGAGTATATCCAATCATACCTGCATTAGAATTAGATACGATTGCTTCTTCATTAGGTTTAATTATTCCAACTATTTTAATAGATTCTGCATTTTTAATAACTTTCTTCATGTATTTTTCATCATCAGACATATTAGTCCATATACCATTATTCTTTTTGTAATAATCAGTATTTAAAACTAATTTAAAAGATAATCCTATTAAATCTTTTGTATCATATGATGTTTCTTCAAATGTTACTTCTTTTCCTTGAGTCATATTTTTAAATTGTTCTTCTAACTCTTTTTGATCAAGTATTCCTAAACTATATAGTGTATAATCAGAAATCCTATTATTTTTATCTACTTGTAAAACTACTTCATTATAGTTTTTAGGCCAAGAGCCATCAACTAAATCATATTGTTGCTTATTTAACTCATCATTATTCATAAGTTCATAGAATACATTATAATTTGACATAAATTCGTTATAAACACTAGAAATACCTGATGCGTTCATTCCAATAGAATCAAATATAGTAGTTGGATTTACTTTTACAATTTTATCATCATCTTTATATAAATTCATTGTTACATTATATGAATACTGTATGTCTGAAACATAATTATTTATTTTTTTACCATCATTTTCAAAATATTCTTTTAGTTTTTTTAAGTCATTTTTTTCTACTTCATTTGAAAAAGATGCAAGCATATCACCCATTATATTTACTGAATGTATCTTATCATCATCATATGTTTTATTTTCCATATTAGATGACATACTTTCTATTAATGAACCAATATCTACTGTTTCTTTTTTTATCGTTAAAGGATATGAACTTAGTGTTTCTTCTTCTACTTTGTTTATATATTTTTGTATTCCATTTGATAATGACATTATAAGCGCAATTCCTATAATACCAATAGAACCCGCAACTACTGTTAAGATAGTTCTTCCCTTTTTTGTCATTAAATTATTTAAACTTAATGATAGAGCTGTTTTAAATGACATGGATGTTTTTTTATTATTTAAATCGTCTTTTATATCATCTTTTCCATCAAATGGGTTTGTGTCCCCTTTAATTTTTCCATCTCTAAGTTCAATTATTCTAGTGGAATAGGTTTCCGCAAGTTCTTTATTATGAGTTACCATAATAACTAGTTTATCACTCGCAACTTCCTTTAATAAATCCATTATTTGAGTACTTGTTTTAGAATCTAGTGCTCCTGTTGGTTCATCAAGAAGTAGGATTTCTGGATTATTTACAAGTGCTCTTGCAATCGCAACTCTCTGCATTTGACCACCTGATAATTGATTTGGCTTTTTATATATGTGGTCTTTAAGCCCTACTTTTATTAGTGCTTCTTCTGCCTTTTTCCTTCTTTCAGATTTAGGTACTCCTGATAAAGTAAGAGCAAGTTCTACATTTGAAAGTACTGTCTGATGTGGTATTAAGTTATAACTTTGAAATACAAAACCAATTTGATGATTACGATAAGTATCCCAATCTCTATCATTATATTTTTTAGTACTTACACCATTTATTAATAAGTCTCCACTTGTGTATTTATCTAACCCACCAATTATATTTAGAAGTGTTGTTTTACCAGAACCAGATGGCCCTAGAATAGAAACAAATTCACTTTTTCTAAATTTTATACTAAATTCATTTAATGCTTTTTGTTTAAAATTTAATGTATCATATATTTTTGTTATTTTTTTTAATTCTAACATTTTATCACCTTCACATATAAGTATATCAAATTTCTTTGTAAAAAAAAGACTTTTTTAGTCTTTCTTTGAATTGTTGTTTAATGTTTTAATTAATTTTTCAGCACCTGTATTTTCAAATGCTCTTAATACTTCAATTGGAAGAGCAAAAATAATTGTATTTGATTGATCAGATGAAAC
>CAZMXJ010000084.1:0-4763 GCA_964570235.1 uncultured Clostridium sp.
ATTTACTAAAACTTTCTAAAGAAAGATTTGATAAACTAGCAACTATTTTTTCTTTTGAATCCATAGATAAAATAGACTCAATCACTTTTTTATCATCATTATTAATATCAGAATTAAGTAATTTTTTTATTTCGTTATGACTAAAATTAATATCAATTATTTCATTAATCTTATCTAAAGAAACACTCTCTTTTATCTTTTCTGTAAGAATTTCTACATTCTTGGTATTAACAACTAAACCTTTACTTATAGTATCAGTTAAATCTGATAATATATTTGGAGTACATATAGATAATATAGAACTTGCCATTGCAAGAATTAAAGATATACATATCAATATCTTAAATTTACCAAGTTCTTTAAATAGTCTTTTTAAAGCGCTTTTAAAATCTTTTGCTTTTTCTCCTGGAGCACCAGGTCCTTTATGCATTCTTGCCATTATCTAATTCCTCCTTTGACAATTGTGATAGAGCAATCTGTCTATATATTTCACAATTTTTTAGTAATTCTTTATGTGTACCAATTCCAACACATTTACCACTATCCAATACTAGTATTTTATCAGCATGCATAATAGTACCTATTCTTTGAGCAACAATTAAACAAGTAGCATCTTTTGTATGTTTCTTTAATTCTTTTCTAAGGTTGTAATCTGTTTTATAATCAAGTGCTGAAAATGAATCATCAAATATATATATTTCAGGATTTCTCGCAATTGCTCTTGCAATAGATAATCTTTGTTTTTGTCCTCCAGAAACATTGGTACCACCTTGAGCAATATGAGTATCATACTTATCATCCATTTTAAGAACAAATTCAGTTGCTTGTGCAACATCTATTGCTTTTTTTATTTCATCAATATTTTTATCTTTACCATTATCTCCATAGCTAACATTTGAAGTTACTGTTCCATTAAATATTACTGCTTTTTGTGGTACATATCCAATTTTATTATATAAAAATTCCAAATCATAATCTTTTACATTTACTCCGTCAATAAGAACTTCACCTTCAGTAGCATCATAAAATCTAGGGACTAAATTTATTAAAGTTGATTTACCGCTACCAGTAGATCCAATAAATGCAATAGTATCACCTTTATTGGCTTTAAATGATATATTTTCTAAAATATATTCTTCTGCATCTGGATATTTAAATGAAACATTTTTAAATTCTACTGTACCAATTTCTTTAGTCTTATTTTTCTTTAATGTTCCATTTTTTATAGATACTTCTATTTCTAATACTTCGTTAATACGAGATGCAGAAACTTGCGCTCTTGGCAAAATCATAAATATCATTGCAAGCATTAAAAATGACATAATTACTTGCATAGCATAACTTGAGAACACTACCATATCGCCAAAAAGAGACATTTTTTCTACCATCATTGCATCTTTAATTAGATATGCTCCAACGAAATAAATTGCAAGTGTTAATGAATTCATTACTAAATACATTATTGGAGACATAATTGCAAAGGTTTTTTGATTAAATAATTGTTGGTTAGTAAGTTTAGTGTTAACTTCTTCAAACTTAGTTTCCTGATAGTTTTCAGCATTAAATGCTCTTATAACTCTAATACCATTTAAATTTTCTCTTGTTACACCATTTAATTTATCTATTAATTTCTGTACAATCTTAAATTTAGGTAAAACTATAATAATCAAACATGCAATTACAGAAAGTAATATAAGTACTGCTATCGCAGTAATTACACTCCACTGCCAACTCTTGTTTAATATTTTAGTTACTGCCCATACTGCAGTAATAGGTGCTTTAATTAACATTTGAAGGCCCATACCTATAAACATTTCTATCTGAGTAATATCATTCGTAGTTCTAGTTATTAAACTACTTGTAGAAAACATTTTTATCTCGCTCAATGATAATTCTTCCACCTTATTAAATAATTTCTTTCTTATTTTTAAAGAAAAACTGGCAGATAAATTAGCAACAATATACCCAACTAAAATTGCAAGCACTAAGCTTCCAAAAGCACATAGTAACATATAGCCGCCATTTATCAATATATCAGACATCTTGCTACCCTCAGTTTGTACAAGTATAGTTACTTTGGACATATAGTCAGGCATCTTTAAATCAAGCCACACTTGACCAACAATAAAGAAAACAGACATTAATACAAATAACCATTCTCTTTTTTCAAAATTTTTAATCAATTTTAGCATTCTTATCACATTCCTTTTTTACATTATTTTTCATTCTATCAATTATATCTAAAAAGATAGTTAATTCATCTTTATTAATACCCCTAATTAATATATTCTCTACTTCCATTAAATTCTCCATCTTTTTAGTAAAAATATCTTTAGTTTTATCATTTAATATAATCTTTTTTGATCTAGCATCAATATCACTTGGCACCCTAGAAAGCAATTTATTTTTTTCCATTGTATTTAAAATTCCAGACAAGGTTGCCCTTCTTAAATTCAAATCCCTTTCTAAATCTCTTTGATATATAGAACCATTTTTATTAAAAATATAAGCAATTATTCTCATTTGAGATGGAGTTATATTACACTCATCTTTACAATCACTATTAATAATTAATCTTAGTATATTAATATCTAGTTCTTTTATCTCATCCAATACTTTCTTCATACTATCATCCTCTTTGTTAGTGGCCATACAATATGTTACTACTTTAAAAAAATAATGTCAATAAAAAAATTAGCAATAATGCTAACTTAAAAATGTTACTATCTACCAAAAATCAATAATAAAGTACCTAGTATTATCGATATAAAACCAAGTATACCTTTCTTATCTAATTTTTCCTTTAAAAATATAATTGATATTAATATTGATACTGCGGCACTTAATTTTTCAACAGGAAAAACTATACTTACTTCTCCAGCTTTTAAAGATACAAAATAAAATAACCACGATATTCCAGTAGATATACCAGATAAAATTATAAATAATATGTTCTTCTTTGTTATTTTTCTTATATCTATATATTCCTTTTTTATAATTATTAATCCCCATATAATAACTAAAATAACTATAGTTCTTAACATTGTACCTAAATTAGGATTAATATTATTTATACCAATCTTTCCCAATATGGTAGCTAAACTAGTAAAAACTGCTGTTAAACCTGCAAAAATTATCCAATTATTTTCTTTATTCTCTTTATCATTATTAACCATTAAAAAAGTACCACCTATCATACATATCATAGATATAACCTTAATAATAGTAATTTTTTCTTTAAAAAAAATATAAGATAATATAAGAGTAAGCACTATACTTAATTTATCTATAGGAGTAACCATACTTACATCCGCTAAAGAAAGTGCCTTAAAATAACATATCCAAAGAAGTGCAGTTGTTATTCCAGATAAGGCAATAAAGATAATGTTTTTTAAATCTATATTTTTAAATCCGTCTCCTAAAAATAAAAAGACTAATATACTAAAAATCATTATTACTATTGTTCTAAGTCCTGATACTAATGTACTATTTGCTTTAGATACACCTACTTTTGCAAATACAGTAGTAAGTCCAGAAAAAATTGCTGCTAAAATTGCAAAAAATATCCACATAAAGTATCACCAATATTATTATGTACAATAAAAAAGAAATAACTAATATTTTTTCTTATTCAAGTCTAAACCTATTAATTGAAGACTGATAATAATATTATTTATTTCCTCATTAGTAAATCCTCTAGATTTTAATTCACTTCTTTTTAATACCCAAACTTCCTCAATATACTTTATATTACTCTCATTAAGTTTTAAAATTAAATCTTTTGATAAAGATAAATTATTAATTAATCGCATATTATTCACTTCTTTTCTTTTGATTATAAATACTTTTTCAAGTAAAAACTTTCATATACAAACTAATTATAACATTTTTTTAACCTTTTCGTAAGCAAAACTTTTCCTAAATTTATTTCTTTTTCCTTATCTTAGACAATTCGAATTAATTTAATTAGTAATAAGCGTTATAGTATATTATTATTATTTAAAACATAAATTTCACAATCATTAGTGGATATACCAATAATATATTGCTAAAATCAAAAAGCGCTTGCAAGCAGAACGTATGTTTGATATAATTGTATATAGGAACATTTAATAGTTGGGTGCTACCTCTATCTTTATAGAGGGGAGGTGATGCATGTGAGTAAGAAAGATTTTTTAATCTCCTCTTTAATCATTATCATCCTTTTACTTATAGCATTACTTTTTGTAATTCTAAAATAAAAGCGCACCTAACTCAGCATTGAATTAGGTGCTACACAATTTATTGGGTAACACTCAACACGCTAATATTAAGTGTTCCTTTAATATTTTATGAAGTTTCCTTCATCTATATGCATAGTATCATAAAAACGACTTTTTGACAAGTCGTTTTAAATTTTATCTTTTGTATTTTATATTTTTCTTTATCTTAGACAATTCAAGTTCTCCCCTAATACTTTTTATTTTTGCATCTTCAAGAAGAATTGAATTTTTATCATAATACTTTAAATTAATTAAATCAAAAAATCCACCATCTTCAACTTTATATCCATATAATCTAACAATACCTTCTACTCTTAACATTCTTCTACTTACCCATTTTTCTATTGATACATTTTCTACCTTAATAAAATCATCAAACATATGATTTGACATTACTTTTTCAATACTATAATATCTTACATCCCTAGCTTCTAATTCATGTGTAACATTAATTATATGTTCCATACAAAACCTCCAAATCTATAAATATACAATTTATTA
>CAZMXJ010000085.1:0-4756 GCA_964570235.1 uncultured Clostridium sp.
GATATGCTCCGTATGATACAAAAGCAGAAAAATAATCTGGGTTTTCTGATATAAATTTATATCCCCCAATTCCACCTAAACTATAACCGATTAAAGAGTTCCTATCGGCATCTAGTTTATATGTATCAATAAGTGTATCAATAGAATTAACAACATTTTTCATATCGTATTCTCCCCATTTACCAGATGCCGTACCTGTAGGAACCCATACTACTGCATTTGGAGTATAACCTTCCGATAAAAGTTTACCAATTCCTGATAAGTTTAATCTACTTTGGCTAGTATATTCTGCCATTCCAGATAGCCATGTAATAATTGGGAGTCCTGCAGTTGATGTATAATCACCTGGAGGAATATACAAATAACCTGCTACTCCAGCAATAGTTGTTGGGAAATAGCCTTTCATTTTTAATAGATCACTACTTAATGTGTTTGCTTGTACATATTGATCTAACTCGCTCTTTACTGTTGTTAAAAATGATTTTACATTAGTTAATTTTTCGTTTGTATCATCCAATTTGCTTACAACATTAGTTAAGGCATCCGCAGATCTAAAACCATTAGGTATTGATGAATTAATTGATTTAAATTGATTAAATGTTGCTTTATCAATCATTTTTTCAGATTCAGTCAAAGCCTCACTTACTGCATCCGGATTATATGTTAAAAATTCGCTTTTATACATAATTAACCTCCAATTTTAATTTGTGACTTTAAAGTACTTATTTCGTCAATTTTATTTCTAATTTCACGTTCTATATCGTTTATAACATTATCTAATGTTGAAACATAATTATTTACCTCGCTTGCATAAACGTTGATTTTGTCAATTGAACTTTGAAATTCAAAATATGAAATACCTGAACCTGCTAAATTATAAATTTTTTTTAGTGAAGATGAACTTTCAAATAATGAATCCCTAAGATTTAAAACTTGGCGCTTTAATGATTCATATTGTTCAATTATTGCTTCACATTGCCTAATTTGTTCGCATTTTTGACGAAAAAATATCTTTTGCCACCATTCAAAATCAATTTGTAAATTTGAATTATTATTATTTCCACTTGTATTGTTTGCCATATCATCACTCCTATATGCTTATTATTTATCCTATAAATTTATCTCTAGTATATACATCTACTCCGTGAGGCATATAAATTTCAAAAAATGTTTCATTTGTTACTTTAATAAAACACAATCCTTCAATTACTAAATCTTGGTTATTTTCTACTTTTATACTTGTATATTCTAAATCTTTATATTTGTCATTATTTCTAAAATTAATATGATTTATATCTATGTTGTTAGATGTATAAATTGATACATTGCTTGAATTTAATACATCAATTCTACCAATATTATCTAATAAAAGTGAACTTTCATCTTTTAATTGATATATTCTTGGTTTTATTTCATGTTTAATATTTATATTCTTAACTATTTCTTCCGGGAGATAGTTTATTATATCCCCTTCATTAATTATTCCTGGAGTATCTAACAAAGTTAGATCATCATTTATTTTAATGGAAATTACATTCAAAGTTGTAGATGGCATATAACTGGTTACTAAAAAATTATTATTTTCTGTATAATTTTTGATCATTTTATTTATAAATGTAGATTTACCTGCGTTTGTGTTACCAAGAACATATACTTCTTTACTACTTTTGTACTCCATTATTTTAGCCAATAATTCATCCATATGATAATTTTTATCACTACTAATTGTAATTACATCTTTATATCTAGGAAATTTTTTCTTAAAATATTCAACTAATTTCTGTTCATTTACGCTTTTAGGAAATATATCGAATTTAGATATAACTAAAATAGCTGGTGAAAATACTTGCTTATAAATATAATCAATATTACCCATATTAAATACATCAACAATATGAAGAACAAGTTCATTCATTCTAAAAATATCTTTTATAATATTTTTGTAATATGCATTAGTTTTGTTAGCAACTTTATATTCCCCATAATGTTTTAATCTATAGCACCTTCTACACATAACTGTATTTTCAAATACAGTTGGGTTTACATATCCATCTTCAAAAGAATTATCACATTGCAATTTAATCCCGCAGCCAATACAGTATTTACTCATAAAAATCTCCTCTTTTAAACATATTTCTCTTTTCTAATTTTTTAATTATATTTTTTTCAATCATTCTATTAAACTTTGTAAAAAACGCCTCTTTATTTGATATTGGTTTAACTAAAATAGTGAAGATTCCCATTCGATTTCCACCAAAAACATCAGTAACAATCTGATCCCCTATTATGGCAACCTCACTTTGATTATATTTATATTCTTCAAGAACTTTCTTAAACTTTTTTTGAAATGGTTTTCTGGATGAAGCTGAACAGTCAACTTCTAATACATTTTTAAAGGGCGCTAATCTTCTTTTATTCGAATTAGAAAATATAATTACTTTAAATCCCATATCCTTAATTCTTTCTATACAATCTTTAACTTTCCTTGTTGGCTTATTTTTATAGTATGGAACTAAAGTATTATCTAAGTCAAACAATATACATCGAATACCATAAGACTTTAATTTCTTATAATCAATAGTATATATATCTTTGACATACATATCTGGTTTATATAATTCAATCACGATATCACCTCAATACTATAAATAGTATACTATATCTTTTAATTTTTTTAAATATTATTCTTTATATATTTTCACGATAAATCAAAATATATTAAGCCTGCAACAATATAAATTATAAAAACCTTAATTCAAAATGAACTAAGGTTTTTAATATTTTATTTAATTTGTCCTCTTTCTTTTAGTAGATTTAGCATATATTCATTCAATTCTTCATCAGAAATTTCTGGTGGTTCATAGAATGTTCCAAATGTTTCTCTTACTAGATTACCATCTTCATCAAGTTCTCTAATTATACCTTTGGTTGCTTCTTCTGGATCTACCATTTCGTCATCATCATTTAAATAATACGTTTCTACTTTTGCTACTTTATTTTCTTCCATAGTTCCTCCATTCTGCTTAAATTTTATCATAACTGTCTGATAAATACAATGATTTTTAATTTAACGCTAATTTTAATTTAGATTATAAGAAAGTATGGTAAATATTCTTTCAATCAACGATCCATTCCTATTTTTAAATAATTCTTTTGTCCTGCATAACTCTTTACGTAAATCAATTGTACATCTTCTACCCCAACTATCTACTATTAAATTACCATTTGTATCTATTCCTACAATAGTCATTGCATGTGCATCACAATCTTCAATAATCTCAAAATTTTCATCATATAAGTCAAAGCCTCTTGCACCTAATATTAGGTAATTACCATTATTCAATTCATCTTTTATCTTTTGCATTAAATAATCATAATTCATCATTTCATTATTTGAATTAAATGAATAAGATTTAGAAATATTAATTTTTATTCCTTTCTTATCAATAAATCTTTGAATGACATCCAATTTTAACCCATTTAAATCATATGTTCTTGAATAATCTCTGTTTGTTTTTTGTATAACGTATCTTCCATTTACTTTTTGTACAAGTACACCATCATTTATAGTAGAATATATATCAACCAGTAATCTTGAATCATTTAATACTTTTTTACCTTCATTAGAAGTAACATACATAGGATATCCAAAATCTTTTTCAAATTGTAATTCATTTCCTAAGTATCTATCAAATATTATATTCACTAAAATTGGATTATTACATATTCCATATGGATGATTATCAATACCAGCTTCTACAGTTTCTACTAAATACAAAAATCTAACAGCTTCCATTGTAGTCATTCCAGGATAATTAGTCTTAACTTGCAAAATTAATGATTTATAAAGATTTAGATTAATATCACCTTCTGTAAATAAATTATTTATAATTCCACGATGATTTATTTTTGATAACATTTTCATAAAATCATTTTCAGATATTTCAATTTCGCTTAACAATTGTAAGAAGTTTGCTCTTTCAATCTTATTGCCAAACAAAATCTCAATAACATTATTTATACCTAATTTTTCAATTACATAACGAACTTTACCTTGATTTGCACCAAATTGTCCTCCATTCATATAACTCATTTCAAATGTATCATAAACTCTACTCTTAATAATACTTGTTGTTCTAAATCTTTTTACATCAAGTAAATCATATAATCTATCTAATCTTTTATATTCATTTTCAGATATTGGTATATTTCTTCTATATATATATCTTCCTAATTCATCAAGTGCAATTTTATAATTTTTCTTGTCGACATCACTAAGTGAATTAATATATCTAGTAGTGCTTATTTCATTAGAATTAAACAAATATTCTGTTTTAATACCATTAAAATCACTTGGCAATAAATAATAATTACCTAAGTTATTATAAACATAACTATTTGCAATTCTTTCAATTAATTTAATACTTCTTTCGTATTTTTCTAAAATAATACCATTTTTATCTGCCAATTTATAAATTGCATTTAATAAATTATAAGCAATTTCATTTGGGCTTTCAGAAATAATTATTGAAGAAATCTCATTCGATTTATTTTCCAAATATATCATTATATCTTCTGAGCTTATTTTTGTACCATTAAATTCGACAAAAGCCGGTCCAAATATAGGAACTCCACCATTTAATACTTCATTAAAATTAAGTACATTTAATTTAAAATTGGTATTTCTTAAATTTTCAATAACCGTATTAGCATGTTCATTTAAAGATAATCTTAAATTATTATCACTTAGATACCT
>CAZMXJ010000086.1:0-4735 GCA_964570235.1 uncultured Clostridium sp.
ATCATTATCAAGTAAGCTGCCTTCCTTTCGTTTCATTACTACCCTCTCCCAAAGCGAAAACTTATACTATAATTTTACCATATTTTCCCCATTTAGTCTTTAGTTCACAGAAATTTTGCAAAATTTGGCGTTATATAAACAAATCATTATATTTTATGATATTAAAATTGTAAAATTTGCCCATAAAAAAAGAAGTTAGCCTACTTACTAGACTAACTTGCTTTAAAATATATAAATTGAGATGTATTATTCCAGTCATATTCTCTCCACATATCAGTTTCATTACTGCCTGGATCAAGCATTACTACCGTACTATTAGTTACATTATCAACAGCGACCCAATGTTGATTATTTAATGTTGCTCCTTTTACTTCTGCAACCAAATAATATCCATCTTCATAGTATTTTCTTATCTCATATAATTTTTCTGATTTAGTTTTTCCTTTTAATTCTACTCTACCAACATATTTAAAATCTGGTACTACTTTACTAATTGGAGCATAACTTAAATTACCATTAGAATCAAAAGCATAAGCATTGTTTAAAGCTATTACAAAGGTCCCTGGATTAAATGGATATATATCATTTGTAGGTACACCACTTTTCTTTATTTGAATAGCAATAGAGGTAACTAAGCATCCTATATCTCCAATAGTAGCATCAGTAGTGCCTATCTTAATATCCGACCAAGTCATACCTTTTTGTTTCCATTTCGTTATTTCTCCACTTGTTCCAGCAATACCATATATAACACTACTCCATAAGTTTTGATACCTTTCACTAGTTAACTCGGTAAATTGTGCTAATTGTGATTCACTGAATGAATATTGTATTTTCATCTCATCTACAGATTTACTATTTATATAAATATGTAAAACTTTCTTTTGAGTAGCCCCTTCTTCATTTTCATTAGAAGTATTAGGTAAAGAAGGTACATTAGTATTAGGTTTAAACTCTGCTTCCTTTAATGTACCTATAATAGTATTATTGTTATATTCTTCTACTTTTATCTCTGATGTAATTGTATTCATATCCCAGAAAACAGAAGTTAATATTTGTTTTTTGTTATTATCAATAGTCATCACATCAGTTTCATTATTACCATTAGATACTTTAATAGTATAAACAGCAAGTACATCTTTCCATAATGCTTTATTAGAAGTAATAACTACCTCATCATGAGGATTCATATTTTCTATTAAGGTTATTCTATTATCCATTTCCTGATTTAATTCAGTTATACAATCACTCATAAGGTAAGAATTTTTATCACTTTTCTCTGATGAAAAAAATATTCCAAATATAGAACTACAAAGTAAACCAATAATACAAATTAAAACTACTATTACAACAGCAATTACTCCACCAGCACCAAGTATTGCTCCTAGTGATTTAAGTAAAGATATAAATGCTTTAGTAACTTCTACTATTGCTTTACCTATTGCATTTAATCCTTTAGCTGTAACCTTAGCTGATTTAATTACTAATTGTTTTCCTCTTTCCATAGCTATTTTGCTTGTTTTAACTGCGTTTTTAGAAGTTTTTATAGTTTTACTAGTATTCTTCTTAATCTTAGTTGGATTCTTCTTTAAAAGTTTCTTTTCGTGCTTTTTAATATATCTTTCTTTCATCTTAGTGGATACTTTTTTTGTATCTCTTACAATTTTATCAACCTTAACAGTATTAGCACCATCTTTTACTAAATCAGTAGAATACTCATTAACTGATTCATCATCTAAATAATCTACTTTATCTTTTATTTCAACTATATTATCTTTTAATTTACCACTTAATATCGCTCCTTTATTTAATGTTTTAATAAACTTATTGGCTTTTTCTTTTGTTTTTATGTCTTTCATAGAATCACTTACTTTCATCAGGTTTAGTAGTCATTAATTTATAAAGATTAGTATCCTTAGGAAAATGGTTTTCAAAAGGTACTAAAGTAGAGCCAACTTTTAATAATCCACATCCAGCACCTACATTAGTAATATAAGATAACTGTGTTTCAGAAATATTAAGAAGTTTAGCAAGGTCTAATCTATCTGTTGATGCTTGATTTAACATAACTATAAACTCTGAATTAGCAAGCATTGTCCTCGCGGTGTGAGATTGTAATAAATCATCTACATTTTGAGTAATACCAGTTGCATAAGCCCCATACTTTCTAACTCTTTTCCATAAAGTAAATAAGAAATCTGCTGAATATTCATACTTAAATAGTAAATATATTTCATCTATGAAGATATATGTATTTCTACCTTTTGCTCTATTAGAGGTAATTCTATTTAATATTGAATCTAGGACAACTAACATACCTATTGGAAGTAGATCAGTACCTAGTTCTAATATGTCATAACAAATTATTCTTGCTTTAGTATTAACATTGGTATTTTTTGCAAATGTATTTAATGAACCACTTGAAAACAATTCAATAGCAAGAGCAATTTGTTTAGCCTCTTCTTCTGGTTGATTTAATAACTCATCGTGTAAGTCTTGTAAAGTTGGTGGAACACCTTGATAATTACCTTGTGCATAAACTCTATAAACTTTAGCAGTACATCTATCTATAATTGATTTTTCTTTTGGTCCAAGATTAACACCACCCATTAAGTGTTCACATAAGGATAAAATAAACTCTGATTTTAAGATAATTGGATTTGCCCCATCACCATAATCTTTATTAATATCCATTGCATTTATATGATTATTACTTGTTGCAGAAATAATTATATCTTCTCCCCCTAGAGCCTCAACTAATTTAGGATATTCTCTTTCTGGGTCAATTATTAATATATCAGCATTAGGATCTCTTAAAGCAATAGAAACTATTTCATTTTTAGCACTAAAAGATTTACCAGAGCCACTTACTCCTAGAATAAAACTATTACCATTTAATAACTGTCTTCTATCAGCAATAATCATATTTTTACTTATTACATTATCTCCATAATAAATACCATTTTCATGATTAATCTCTTGCACTCTAAAAGGCATAAATACGCCTAAAGATTCGGTAGTCAATGTTCTTAAAATATCTATTCTTTTTACTCCAAATGGTATAGCAGTAATAAGCCCATCTAGCTGTTGATATTTAAGTATTCCTAACTGACACAAGTGTTTACGACCAATAGATAAAAGTGATTCAGTATCTTCATCTAATTTTTCTTTTGAGGATTCTGTATGTACCATTGTGATTAAACACACAAACATCCTTTGATCACGAGTTGTTAAATCATCTAAAAACTCTTTAGATTCTTGTCTTTGTTGTTCTAAATCATAAGGTATAACAGCACTAAAGTTGTTATTAGCATTTTGTCTTCTTTGAAAGTTAGCAATATTTGTTTCAACACCCAATCTTCTATTTTCCACTTCTCTAATTGCTTCATCCATTGGTATTGGTATAACATCTATAGATAAAATCATACTTTTATTTATATCAGTAAGTTCTGATACCATATCATCTTTTATATAGTTAGCATAATCTTTTAGAAATAATACTCTACCAACTAATTTACCATATTCAAAATAATCATCCTTAAAACTCATACTATCAGAACATATATAGTCTTTAAAAGAACTACCCTTTTGCATATTATCTTTTAAATCAAAATAAAAAGAAGATTCCTCTCCATTTCGATAAAAGTCATGCAATAATCTTAGTCTTTCATTTAGGTCTAGTTCTTCACATTTACTTCCTAAATCTCTAAAATGATTATTTAATTCTATGGCCATTCTCTTAAAATAGTTTCTCGCTTCTTCAATATTTTTCTTGACTGTAGTAATAGTTAAAAATTTCTCTTGTATCATACTATTAGAATTAATAGTCTTATCAAGTAACATATTATTGTATTCATTTCTATACTTATCTAACTCATCATTATTTAAAGATATTAATACATTCTTTTCAAAATCAACTTTATTTAATTTTCTATTTATTATAGTTATCTTTGTAGTAGCACTGCTATCAAAAGAATTTAATAATTCTCCATAATTAAGAAACATAGCTTCTTTATCCGATTTACTTGCAACGGCATAATTTATATCCGTAAACTTAAAAGTCTTACTATACTTATCTTTTCCAATTAAAAAGATACCATCCTTATAAACTTTATTCACAGGTATAGTATCTTGTACACTTTTAGGTATTTTAAAATCATCTTTTTCTTTATTTTTCTTTCTTATTGTCTTCATTAGATCTACTCTCCTTCTTATTTTTTATTAATTCATAATAAAAGTTTATTGGTTTAAATGTTAGATTAACTGGTGTAAGTATTTTAGATTTAATATAAGCAAATATAAACTTTTCAGCAGTTAATCCATTATACTTAACAAAACCAATTAAAATAAAAGGTAATGCACCTAAGATACATACCCAAGATATTGTTTCTAAACTCATATAATTTCTAAACATAAAATATAAAAGAACCGACATAGCGATTCCTAATATTGAACAAATAAATTGTCTTAAATTTAAACCAAAATATATATTTTCTTGATAATCTCTTATCTCTTTATTTATCTTTACTTCCATCATCCACGCCTTCTTTTACATATTTTATTTCTCTTAAAATATAAAAATAATCTATATTTCCACTAAATTTTAAATGTTTCAAAACTGTTTTATGAAGTTTCTCTATAGCTTCCCCTATATCTTCAGGATAATAACCATATTTATTATCAAAATAATTATCTATAAAATTATTTAGCATTAAAATATGTAAATCAACTTCAT
>CAZMXJ010000087.1:0-4649 GCA_964570235.1 uncultured Clostridium sp.
AACAACACCTAACACAACATTTTCCCAGTGTTAAAATGCTGCGAATGGACGCTGAAAGCATTAATGATAAATCAGCTTATGAAAAAAATTTAAATGATTTTTTAAATGGCAAATATCAAACGAGGGGAAGTATTTGTTCTTCTCTTCGTAAGAAAAGACAAATACCTTACCTAGAAAAAGGAGAAAGAGCCAGTTTTCAAAAGAATAAGCAAATAGAAAATAAAAATTACAAACTCCCTACCATTACAAATTATGTTGAAGATGATATATTAAATAAACTAATTGAAAAATACCAAAATGTGGACGATGAAATAAAGATAATGATATCTGAAATAGAATATGTTCCAAACGATATTGATAAAGAAAGATTTATAATTACTATGAATGACGGTAATTATGTATACATAACATTATATAAAATAACTTCTATAAATGAATATATAAAGATCGTTTCTACTTTAAATAATAAAAAAGGAATACTTTACTTAGATTCTGGTAATTACTTTGAAACATTGAATGATTAAATAAAAAAACGATAAATAGATTTATATCTAAATATCGTTTTTTTTATAACTTTCTATATAATCCGATTGCTTTACCTAAAATAGTAATATTTTCAAATATAAATGGTTCCATAGTATCGTTTTCAGGTTGTAATCTAAAGTAACCATTTTCCTTATAAAAAGTTTTAAGAGTAACTTCATTTTCATCAGTCATTGCAACTACAATTTCACCATTTCTTGCTGTATTAGTTCTTTCAACTATAACTATATCTCCATCAAATATACCCGCATTAATCATACTTTCACCACTAACTTTAAGTGTAAATACTTCTTTTTGTTTTGGTATTAAATATGCAGGTAATGAAAAATACTCATCTGGTCTTTCAATGGCTTCTATTGGATTACCTGCAGTAATCTTTCCTAATAAGGGAACTTCTATTACATCATCTTTCTTTGTCAAAAATTCATTATTAACAAGAAGTTCAATAGCTCTATTTTTATTGCTATTCTTTTTAATATATCCTTTTGATTCAAGTTGCGCAAGATGAGAATGAACTGTAGCTGGTGAAGATAAACCTAAGGAATTACAAATTTCTCTTACAGTAGGTGGATATCCATGCGATACCATAAATTCTTTTACGAAGTTTAAAACTTCACTTTGTCTTTTAGTTAAATCATTCATAATGTACCTCCAAATTAAATATAACACAAATTTTACAAATTGTCAAACAATTGTTCGAAAATGCATTGACACGAATAAATGTTCGTGTTATGATGTAGTCACAAATGTAGGAGGTATATATATGAAAGTTTTAAAAAATAATAAAGGATTAATAATATTTTATGTTTGTGTGTCAATAGTTATGGCATTTTGGGTTACAAAAGTAGAAAAGGAAAATGATAAGATGATGTATGAAAAAAATACATATGTATTAACTAATTATAGATAATATTCACTTTTAAATATTAGTTTGATATAATCATTTATGGTAGGTGATTATATGGAAGATATTAAAATCGCAAATAGTATTAAAGGTTTATCTATTGATATGATAAATAAAGCAGGAAGTGGGCATCCGGGGGTTGCTTTGGGAGCTGTATATATAATATACACTTTATATTCTAGGCATTTAAATATAGATTTAGAAGATGATAAGTGGATAAATAGAGATAGATTTGTATTATCTGGTGGTCATGCATCTGCACTTTTATATAGCATGTTATTTTATGTAGGTTATCTATCTTTAGATGATCTTAAAAGTTTTAGGATAATAAATTCAAAAACACCAGGCCATCCTGAAATCGAAACAAGAGGAGTAGATATTTCAACAGGCCCACTTGGACAAGGCATTGCAAATGGAGTAGGAATGGCTATTGCAGAAAAGTATTACGAGAACACATTAAGTAAAGACATAGACTACTATACATATGTTATGTGTGGTGATGGAGATTTGATGGAAGGAATAAGTTATGAAGCAACTTCTTTAGCAGGCTCACTAAATTTAAATAAACTTATATTATTATATGACTCTAATAATGTTTCTTTGGATGGAAATACTAATTTGACTTTTAATGAGGATATAAGAAAGAGGTTTGAATCTATTAACTGGAATTATATAAAAGTATTAGATGGTAATGATATTGATGAAATAGATAGAGCAATTTCTATGGCAAAAATTAGTGATAAACCAACTATTATTGAAGTAAAAACTATTATAGGTGAAGGCTCTATGTATGAAGGTACTAATAAAGCTCATGGAACACCACTTATTGATGAAGATATTGCTAATTTAAAAATAAAGTTAAATTTGTCACAAGTTCCTTTTGATGTAGATATGAATTTAGTATACGAGTTTAGAAGTTATATAAAGAATAGATGTAAGAAAAATGTAATAGATATACCTAGCGAAAATATAGATGTTTATTCACTGACAAATAATTTTTATGAAAAAATTGATGAACCACTTAGAGTAACTAATGGTAAAATTATGAACTTAATAAGTAATGAACTTAAATATTTTATTGGAGGAAGTGCAGATGTGTCACTTTCTACTAAAACTTATCTTTTAGAAAAAGGAATATTTAGTAAAGATAATTATGCTGGTAGAAATATATATTATGGCGTAAGAGAACACGCAATGGGAGCTATATCAAATGGTATTTCATCATGTGGTATTAGAACATTTAATTCAACCTTTTTATCGTTTTCAGATTATTTAAAGCCAGCAATAAGAATGAGTGCACTTATGAATTTGCCAGTAACATATATATTTACTCATGATTCAATCACTATAGGTAGTGATGGTGCAACCCATCAGCCAATAGAACAATTATCAATGCTTAGAAACATACCAAATTTAATAGTATTTAGACCAGCTGATGCTAATGAAATATTAGGTTGTTGGAATGAAATTCTTACTCATAAACATCCTAGTGCATTAGTACTTTCTAGAAATTCTTCCCCTCTTCTTAAAGAAAGCGATGCTAAAAAGGTATATAGAGGGGCATACATAGTAAGAAATGAAAAAAATAGACTCAGTGCTATAATAATTGCAACAGGAACAGAAGTTAGTATGGCAATAAACATAGCAGATGATTTAGAAAAACAAGGAATAAACATAAGAGTTGTAAGTATGCCATCTATGGAATTATTCGAACAAAATGAAGAAGATTATAAAGAAACGATAATTCCAACAGGGTATAAAACTATAGCATTAGAATATTCATCAAGTAGTGATTGGTATAGATATGTAAGGAATGAAAAATATCTTATTAATATAAATAATTTTGGTAAAAGCGGTACTAAAGAAGAAATACTAGAATATTATGAATTAGACTATGAAAGTGTAAAGAAGTATATAATAGATTTATTAAAATAATATTCGACATTAAATGACTCTCTAACTTACTATCATATAATTGAGGTGAGTTATGAGAACATATTATGCTTTTATTATTAAGGATTCTTTAATGCATTTTTACAGTAAGAAACCATATTCTTTATACAAAATATTAGAACAAATATATAGACTAAAAAACAATGATATAGTACTTGGTTATAGATTATTAGAACAAGTTACAGAACCATTTGGTACAAGAAAGACAGACAAATTTATATATAAAAAGCATTATGATGAGCTTGAATATTCAAGATTAGATGATGGTCATATGATAAAAAATCTCTATTCAGAAGAAATAACATTTTTAAAAGTATTTCATTCACATGTTAGAATAAAGACAAACAATAATTTTTCAGCTTTCTTTAACTCAATGAAGGAATATAATGAAAATATATTTGTATGTGACTTTGAAAATCAAGATTTCTTCTGGATGAATAAAATAAACTTTGAAACTATTGTATAATTAATTGTTTTTTAGTACAATTATTTTGAGGAGGAATAATTAATGGAATTATTATTTGATATATTAAAAGTATTATTTGGATTAATAGTAGGAGGAGTTATTGGCTTTTTCGTAGCAAGAAATTACATGCAAAAGTATTTTAAGAAAAATCCACCAATTAATGAACAAATGATTAAAATGATGATGCAACAGATGGGAAGAACTCCAAGTCAAAAACAAGTTAATCAAATGATGAAAGCTATGAGTAAACAGTTTTAACTGATATAATGTTGTGAAAGTATAGAGAAATAAAATTCTATGCTTTTTTTATTGAAATTTAAAAATAATAATGGTATTATAAAAATATAGTAGGAGTGAAGACTATGAATGGAGATTTAAATAATGAGAATAGGGATTTATTTGATAATACGGAGCAAAATAATTACTATGATAATTTGAGTAATTATAGTGAAACTACATCATATAAAGATGAAGGAAAAAAGAGCGGGATATGGTGGAAGATTTTATTAGTAGTGATAGTTATTGTTGTAATAATAATATTATTATTAAAGTTCTGTAGTGATAATAATAATAAATCTATGGATGTTCAATATGCAGAATTAACATCCAAAATATGCATTGCAGCTGAAACCTATGTTAATAGTAATACAAATATATTAGGTAATAAAGAGCCTGGAAGATCTAGTATTATAAAATTTCAAACGTTATCAGATTCAAACCTAATAGAAGCACAAATAGAAAATCCATATTATGATGGTGGTTTATTTAATAAAGGAACTCAAC
>CAZMXJ010000088.1:0-3428 GCA_964570235.1 uncultured Clostridium sp.
CAACAGTAACAATAGTAGGACAAAACAAATTTGAAGGAATTACATGTACAGGTAACAAAAATGAAGTTACATGTGAAGAAAATACCAGTGTAAATTATCCAATGATGGTAGCTAGTAATACATGGTATAAAAGTAATATATATCCTGGATACATTGAAACAGTAGAATTTGTGAATTCATATACACCTACTGGCAATGAATTAGATAGTTGGAATGTAGATGTAGATGACATAGGAGAAATCAAAGCTTATATTGTAAGCGAAAATTATTCATATGATGATTTAATAGCAACTAGTGCATTTAGTGATATTGGCGAAAGAAATATAAAAGTAATTATAGCGGGCAATGGTAGTGGAAAAATTTTAACAAATACAGATTCTTCAGGAATGTTTAAATTAAGAATATTTAATACTAATGAATATGATAACTTTAATAATTTACGTAGTATTGTGGGATTGAATAATGTCGACACTAGTGCTACAGAGAATATGTCTAGTATGTTTTATGAAAGTAATATTACCACATTGGATTTAAGTAGTTGGGATACAAGTAATGTGACTGATATGTCTGCAATGTTTGGTAGTAGTGCAGCAACAACATTGGATTTAAGTAGTTGGGATACAAGTAATGTGACAAATATGTCCCGTATGTTTTCCGGTAGTGACGCAACAACTCTAGATTTAAGTAGTTTTGATACAAGTAATGTGACTGATATGAGTAGTATGTTTAGTGGAAGTGCAGTAGAAGAATTAGATTTAAGTAGTTTTGATACAAGCAATGTAACAAATATGCTCTGGATGTTTAGTGGTTGCAGTGCAATTAATGGATATGTGAATTCTAATGAAGATGCAGCTAAATTTAATAATTCTATTACTGATAAACCTAATATATTAACCTTTACTTTGAAAACAGATTCTAATTTTTCCGAAGATAGTTGGACAACAATAGTGTCAAAGGTTAAATCTGGAAATCATTCATATAGTGTTGGAAATACAAAAAAAATAGATTTAGGTTCTTTCGGGGTACACTTAATAAAAATATCAAATATAACGCCATGCGATGGTACATTAGCATCAGAAACAGCATGTGGCTTTGTGCTTGAATTTGCGGATATAATAACATTTCATATTATGAATTCTGATATTACAAATGTTGGTGGATGGAGAGATTCAGAAATGAGGACATATATAAATAATGATATTTATAATGCACTGCCTACAGAATTAAAAGCTGGAATAATATCAACAACAGTAGTATCAGGTTATGGAAGATATGATAGTTCAAATTTTACAACAACAGATAATATGTATTTACTATCAACAAGAGAAGTATATGGAAAAGATGGAATAAGCAGTGATACTGCAAATGGTGATAATATAACAAGGCAATTGGATTGGTATAAATTAAGCGGTGTAACAAATTCAAATTATAGCAATGCGACTAAGAAAAACGGAAGGTGGGATGAAAATTGGTGGCTTCGTTCCGTTAATGAAAGTTCTATGGATTCCTTTAATATGGTTAGTACTTATAGTGATGGGAATCTGAGCGGTTTTCAAGCACACGAATCTGCAGGTGTTTCTCCTGCATTTAGGCTATCAAACTAAGCATCTTAACTTTTGCTGTAAAACCTTAATAAGAATAGTAATGAAATTCATTACTTTTTCTTTTTGCTGTGATAAAATTGTATATAGAGGTAGTTATGAAGATAGATAAGAGTAGATTATTAGTGTATTTATTCTGTTAATTAATAGAAATGATGATTAATTTCACCTTTTTCTTTAAAATTAATTAATAATCATTTATAATTAAATTGGTGGTTATATGTATAAGTATATAAAGATGATATTTGATAAAGTTTTTAGCATAATACTAATTATATTATTGTTACCACTATTTTGCTTAATTGTCTTAGTTTTAAAATTAAATGGTGTTAATAAAATTATATATAAACAAGAACGAAGTGGTCTAAATAATAAAAAGTTTGTAATTTATAAGTTTAGAACTTTGAATGGTAACAATAATATATGCTCGTTTTGTAATTATTTAAGAAGAACGGGATTAGATGAACTACCACAGTTATTTAATATTCTTAAGGGAGATATGTCTTTTATTGGACCACGACCATGGATTTGTGATTATAGTAAGTATTATGATCAAAATCAAATGAAAAGATTATCTGTTCTTCCTGGTTTAACAGGGCTTGCTCAAGTTAATATCTGTAATAATGTTTTTGAAAAAATAAATTATGATTTATTTTATGTTTCAAATCTAAGTATTAAAATGGATATTAAGATATTATATAAAACATTTATGATTATTATTAATAATAAAAAGGATTCTTACAATTATAAAGAAATAAAGAAAGAAATTAAAGATTTAAGAAAACAATATTATAGAAGAGGTTCAAATGAAAGTTAGTGTTATTATTCCTGTGCATAATGAACAGATGTATATTGAAAGTTGTATAAAAAGTGTTTTAAATCAAACTTATGAGGATTTAGAAATAATTGTAGTAGATGATCATTCAACTGATAATAGTATTGATATTGTTAGAAATATAAAGGATGATAGAATTAAAATATTGAAAAGTAAGTCATATGGAGTTTCTTATGCAAGAAATAAAGGTATTAGAAATAGTACAGGGACTTTTATCGCGTTTCTTGATAGTGATGATTTATGGTATGAAGATAAGATTCAAAAGCAAGTTGAATTTATGAATTTAAATAATATTGCATTTTCTTTTACAAATTATAATTTTGTAGATAAAAATAATAATTTTATTAGAAGAACTTATGTACCAAATATTATTAATTATAATGATGCTTTAAAAAATACATGTATTTTTACTTCAAGTGTAATGTTTAATATGAAATATATATCTAAAAAAGATATATATATGCCTAACATTCCGTCTGAAGATTCTGCGACATGGTGGAATGTATTAAAGAAAGGTTATAGTGCTTATGGAATGGATGGTGTGTATGTAAATTATAGAATTAAGGGAAAGTCATTGTCTAGTAACAAATTTGTTGCAGTAAAAAGGACATATAATTTGTATAAATATTTTAAAATACCTTTTATAAGAAGATTTTATTATTTAGTTTGTTATATAATCAATGCAATAAAAAGAAGATATATTTTAAAATAGGAGATTTATGAAATTAGAAATATTGTTGTCTACATTAAATTTCGATAAAAGAAATTTTAATAACATGAATATAAGTACAAAATGTATCATAGTAAATGAATGCGATATTGAAAGATATGAAAAATATAAAAACGCTCATATATATAATATTACTAAACTTGGAACATCTATAAGCAGAAATTATGCTTTATCTAAAGCTAGCAGTGATATTGTATTATTCTGTGATGATGATGTGGTTTATGAAAAAAATTTTGAAAAGATAGTTATTGATGAATTTGAA
>CAZMXJ010000088.1:3438-4646 GCA_964570235.1 uncultured Clostridium sp.
ATTATATTTTTTAATTTAAAATCCAATCGTGAATATAAAGAGAACAGAAAAAGCAAGAGATTACATTTTTATAATATTTTAAGATATGGTTGTTATAATATGGCAGTTAGAAGAGATTCTCTTGGTAATATTAGATTTAATGAATTATTTGGTGGAAATTCTACATATGGCTCTGGGGAAGATACTTTGTTTATTGTTGATGCATATAAAAATAAACTAAAATTATATTCATCTAAAGAATATATTGGAGAGGTTAATCATGTAAATTCTTGTTGGTTTAATGGTTATAATGAGAAATATTTTTTTGATAAAGGAGCGCTATTTTGTGCAATTAATAGAAATATTAGATTTTTATTGTGCATTCAGTATTTATTTAGATATAAAAGATATACTAAAGAAATTGGATTTAGTAAGGCTTTTAAAATGATGATAAATGGATGCAATGATTATTTAAAAAGAAATAATTAATAGGGAGGAATCATGATTAGTATAATTATACCTGTATATAATACAAATATTACTTTTTTAAAGAAATGCCTTGATAGTATTGTAAATCAAACTGATAAATCTTTTGAAGCTATTATTGTCAATGACGGTTCTAGTAAGAAAATAAAAGATTTTTTTCACAAATACGAAAGTAAAAATATAAGGGTAATTAATAAAAATAATACAGGCGTTAGTGATACTAGGAATGTTGGCATAAAAGCTTCAAAGTATGATTATGTTACATTTTTAGATAGTGATGATTATTTAGAGAAGGATGCAGTTGAGAAGATAAATAATTATATAAATGGAAGTGATATTTTAGTATTTCCCTGTAATATAGTTTATAAAAATAAAATAATTAAAAATGAATTTTATGATAAAGAAGAAAAAAATATAGATAAGAGAGAATTTATATTACAAAGTATCGAAAAAGGTTTTACAAAATTTTATCCTAAAGTTTTACCTGTTTGTGTAACCTTTTCTAAGGTTTATAGAAAAGAGTTTCTTATAAAAAATAATATTATTTTTAATACTGAATTGAAGATGTTTGAAGATTTAATATTTAACATATATGCATTCGAAAAAGCGAATCAAATAGATTATATTGATTATATTTTTTATAATCAAATTTCTAATAATAGTTCTATTAGTAATAAAACTGATTATAGTGATTATGAAAAATGCTTTAATGAGATAAAAAAGTTTATTGGTGAAGATAAAAT
>CAZMXJ010000089.1:0-4637 GCA_964570235.1 uncultured Clostridium sp.
GTTAAATAATAAAGTTGAGGAAGCGTTCTCAACAATGGATGTTTACTTGAAAAAAAGGTGGGATTTAATTCCAAATATTGTAGAAAATGTAAAAGGATGTATTAAGAATGAAAGGGATGTTTTAGTAGAACTAACTAAACTTAGAAGTGCTTCATATGAAAGTATGGTAACTGATGAAAAAGTTAATGTAAATAATAAATTAACTAAGGATATTGATAGGTTAGTTGCCGTTACAGAATCATATCCTGAATTAAAATCAAATGAAAATTTCAAATATTTGAGTGAAGTATTAGTTCAAATTGAAAATGATATTGCTAATTCAAGAAAATATTATAATGGAACAGTTAGAATTTATAATAACAAAGTTCAAATGTTTCCAAGTAATATAGTTGCCGAAGTATTTGGATATAAGCCTAGGAATATGTTTAAAATAAGCAAACTTGAACGTGATAATGTTAAAATAGATGTGTAGGAGTGGAAAATATGTTAAAAAACTTAAAAAAGATCTTCTTCGCTATCTCATTATTGGTAGGTTCTTATATTTTTACTACTAACAATGCATTTGCATTGTCTACGGGATATCAAGGTATAAATGAAAAAGTATCTTTAAATGATTATTATAATGAATTTTACCTTTCTGATTTTTATTATAAAAAGAGTGAAAATTCATTTGGAATATCTGGAATTATTGTTAATGAAAGTGATTATAATTGTTCTTATGGTGTTACTGCAAGTTTCTATGATTCAAATTTTAATGTTGTTGCAACAGAATATAATGTTTGTTATGCTCCACCAAAGAAAAGTAATGGATGCTCACAAATAAATAAATCAAGTAAAATAAATTATGGATATACTATTGATGATATACTATATTATAAATTAGATGTGGAAGTTATTGAAAAGCTTGAATCAAGTAATAATAATAGTGATTATGACTATGTTTTGGATGGCTATAATATTGATATAGTTGTTAATGAGAATAATACATTAAGTATTGAAGAAAAAATAAGTGCTATTTTTAATGTGAGTAAACATGGAATATATAGAAAAATTCCTTTGAAAAATAAAATTACAAGACTAGATGGTACTGTTTCAAATAATATAGTAAAAATAAGTGATATTGCTGTTAGTGAAGAATATTCTTTGTCTAAAGAAGATGGATATAAGATAATTAAAATAGGTAATGAAAATATTACTCATATAGGTCATAGAGATTATAAAATTAATTATTTATATAATTTAGGTAAGGATAAAAGCAATAAATATGATGAGTTATATTTTAATATTATTGGTGCAGATTGGGATACTAGTATAAGTAATATAACTTTTACTATTACGATGCCTAAAGAATTTGACTCTAGTAAATTGGGATTTTCGAGTGGCCCTGTCGGTTCTACAGATAGTTCAAAAATAACGTATAGTATAGATGGAAATGTTATAATTGGCAAATTAGAAGGTAGCTTAAATCCTAATGAAGCACTAACTGTCAGATTAGAGTTACCAGATGGATATTTTGTTGGCGCAAGTGATAACTTTGATTTTCTAATGATATTATCAATAGGATTGCCAATATTATTTGCTATAATATCAGTTATGCTTTGGTTTATATATGGGAGAGACGATACAGTAGTTGAAACTGTTGAGTTCTATCCACCACAGGGATTAAATAGTTTAGATGTTGGATATATATATAATGGATTTGTTGCTGACAAAGATGTTGTATCACTACTTGTATATTTAGCAAGTAAAGGATACATAAAGATTTCACAAACAAATCCTTCAACAGGTGAATTTAAAATAATAAAGTTAAAAGAATATGATGGGAATGATGTTAATGAGGAATTATTCTTAGAAGGATTATTTAATCAAAAAAAATTATTTCGTAGTAAAGAATTAGCTGGCATGTTTTTAGAATACAAAGATATTTTAAAACAATTAAAAAAAGGAAAAATAGAAAAATATGATAGTGATGATTCATCAGAAAATAAAGTTGAAGTAACTTCTGAAGAATTATATGATAATTTTTTTCATACATGTAATCTAATTGCATTAAATATGGGTAATAAGAAAAATAAAATTCTTGTAAAAAATTCTACAAATAAACAAATATTTGTAGCGTTAATGATTGCTATAACATTTTGTTTGATAACGATACCACCAGCTTATATGTATGGAGAGATAGGATTTGAGATTATTTTTGCATTAATATGCCCCGGATTTGGATTTACTGGTATTTTTAAATTATTATTTGGAAGAATAGAAACTGCAGAAGTTAATGGGCAAATGACCAAAAATTCATGGAAAATTAAAATTTTTATGACAATTTTTATGCTATTATTTGCAGGAATTCCACTTGGATTTATTTTGTTACCAGCGCTGTTGGCTGATAAAATATATATATTAATTTACATAATTGGATTATTATGTATTATGATATTAACTATATGTTTTGAATATTTGCCAAAAAGAACAAAGTATGGTAATGATATGTATGGAAAGATATTAGGCTTTAAAAATTTCCTAGAAGTTGCGGAAAAAGAAAGACTAGAAGCATTAGTTATGAAAGATCCAACATTTTTTTATGATATACTACCATATGCATATGTATTAAATGTTTCTGATAAATGGATCAGGAAATTTTCACAAATTGCAGTGGCAGAGCCAACATGGTATGAAGATAATAATTCGGGTTTTAGTGTTACATCTTTTGGGGAATCATTTAATAAAACTATGAATTCAGCAAATGGAAGAATGGCATCTAGTTCTGCTAGTTCAGGTGGAGATTCATCTGGAGGTTCTTCCGGTGGAGGTTCTTCAGGTGGAGGCTCTGGTGGCGGCGGCGGAGGCTCATGGTAATATTAAAACCGCAATAATTTATAACATAAATATAGCTAGTGTATAATAATACATTAGCTATGTTTATTATAATTAAATTTTTTTCGACATAATTTTACAAATTGTTAATTATGTGTTATCATGTATATGGTATAGTAGGTGAGTTATATGAATGTAGGTAGAATAATAATAGATGGTGTAGAAACTACTATTTCTCTTGGTATAGAAGATGGTAGAATTGAGAGAAATGAAGTAAATGAAGATACACTAAGATTAGATGAAGTTATAGATGCGGTAAAAAAAACATTAGATGAAGAACATAAATGAAATTGAAAAGTTTTTGAAATTGATATCTGAAATATCTAAAAATGGTATTTCAATAGATTCTAATCTTGTTTATTCTAACTTAATATTTATTAATTGTATTCAAAAACCTACTGTAGAATATTTTGATTTATGGCAAAGACATTTTGAAAATGCAGGAAATATGAAGGTTTTTGTAGATCCTAATTGGAATCATTTCTGTCAATTTAAAAGTTATTCCAATATGAGTTCTCGAAAAAAAATAAAAATATATGTTCCAATGGATAAAGAACATATATACTATGGAGTTAATCAACTATTTGAATTTGTATCAAGAAATAACATATCACACTTATCTAAAGTATCAGATATAACAAGATTTGATGATGTTGTTTTAAGATTAGATGATATTTCTTCAGTTTTAAAGACAATAGATTTTGTTAATAGTAGTTCATATATAAAAGAAGGACTTATATCTCCAAACCCATTTGCTCCTTCATATAATGGTATTGCCGTTACGTGGGATGGAAGTTTATCTTATAATACTATGGTTTCAGAGTGGATTGCTGACTATATTAATGAATTAAAAAGAAGTGATGGACTTAAAACTGTTTCATATATGGGATTTTATTCATTTATAAAAGAAAAATATGAACAAGTTTTTATAAGGGGCATAAATATAAATGAATTTTCAAATACAAGGGAGCATGTAAATGATGTAGAAGGTTTATTAGATTATAAATTTGCTACTGAAATATTGCTTTCTTCACTTAGTACACAATTTACATTAAATGACTTATATTCAAAAATAGAATATATAAAAAATGAAAATAATCGATCACTAGAATTAAGTAAATTGAGGAAATTAGTATTAGAAAATAGATGTGAAGGTAAGATGACACCTGAACAAAGAGAAATATTTGATTATGCTTATTTTGAAATATCTAGAAATCATAGTGAAGAATACGCAATTGCTGTATTTAAAGAATTTTCAATAACTGGTAATTATAGATTATTTACAAGAACTAACAATGTAAGAGATTTAATCTTATCAAGTAGAATAAGTCCAAGTATGATGAGAGAAATTATACATGAGGAACAAAAAAATGCACTTATAAATGCATCTTTAGAAACTATTAAAAAATACGATTCTATACAACTTGCAAGAGCAATTTCTAGTATGAAATTAAATAATTATAATTCATTTACTAACGAAAATAATGCTAGAAGAAATTTACAAATAATGGTTAAACCTGAAGAAGTTGATGCTTTAATTGAAAGGATTATCAAAGAAGAAGGCGGTTTTGTCTATAATTTAGATGATTCATTCTGGATATTTATAGAATTAATGAATGAAAGAAGTAAGTCAAAAACAAAATGAAAAACTTTTTTTGGAAAACTAGACATATTTCCATATTTATGGTATATTATTAGCACATAAGTAATTATGTTGTGCATTTTTGCATATAATAATAATGCTACTTGGTAGCAATAAAAAA
>CAZMXJ010000090.1:0-4630 GCA_964570235.1 uncultured Clostridium sp.
TATTTATTACTACTATTCCAAATAGTCCTAATACTATTATTAGTACTCCCCAAAATGCTTCCTTCACTATATCACTTCCTATACTGTTCTATATGTTTATATAATAACATCTTTTCAGTAAAAAATAAACGCTTATTATCATGTTTATTTTAAGTTGTAAAATTCTATATTTCTTCAATTTTAATAAAATTAGTAGTCCTATTATTTTTTATTGGAAATCCTCCAGTAACAACGATTTTATCTTCTTTATCCATACTTATAAGTTTCTTACTTTCCTTCTTTGCACTTTCTATTACTTCATCAGTACTAGAAAATTTATCAACAACAACAGGAGTTATTCCCCAATTTAATGACAAACTTAACGCAACATTTTTATATGGAGTAGTAACTATTATAGGTGAAAAAGGCCTATATGTGCTCACCTTTCTTGCAGTATAGCCACTTATAGAAGAAACCACTAGTGCTTTTGCTTTCAACATATTAGCCGCATCAACAGCAGCATACGCTATAACCGTCGTAGTATCACAACTCTTTTCAGCGTACTTTGCTTCTAAAAATTTATGATATTCAAGAGTTTGTTCAGTTTCTTCAATTATACTAGTCATCATTTGAACTGACTCAATTGGATACATACCAATAGATGTTTCCCTACTTAAAGCAACTGCATCCACACTATCAATAACAGCATTGCTAACATCTGAAACCTCTGCTCTTGTTGGTCTAATTTTATTTTCCATACTTGAAAGCATCTCTGTAGCAACTATACATATCTTATTTTTCTTCCTTGTTTCACTGATTATTTTTTTCTGTATACATGGAAGTTTTTCTAATGGAATTTCAATACCAAGATCTCCCCTTGCTACCATTATTCCATCACTTACCTTTATTATATTTTCTAAATCTTCAATTGCACTTTTAGTCTCTATCTTACTTATTATTTGGGTATGTTCATTTTTTTCACCAATTAAAATATCATTTACATCAAGTATATCATTTGCATTTCTAACAAACGATAATGCTATATAATCTATGTTGAGTTTAGATGCAAATAAGATATCACTCTTGTCAACAGATGACAAAAAATCAATATTAAGTTCAACATTTGGAACATTCAAAGTTCTATTGTTTCTAAGAATACCACCTCTTACTACTTTACATGTAATATCAGCATTTTTAATCCCCGTCACGGTTAGTTCAATATTTCCATCATCTAGTAGTATTACACTTTCAATATCTAAATCCAAAGACAGTTTACTTTGAGATATGTTTATTCTACCATCCGTTCCATCCGTTTTATCTGGAGTAAGTACAATTTTATCTCCATCTTTTAATTCAATATATCCTTCTTTAAACTCACCAATTTTTATTTCAGGCCCAACGATATCAAAAAGTATACCAACATTAGTATTAAGTTCTTTATTCAATTTTCTAATTTTCTTAACAATATCTTCAGCAAAATCACGTGACGAATCGGATAAATTAACTCTTGCCACATTCATTCCATTTAAAATCATAGATTTCAAAATATTATCATCAATACATGATGGACCAATAGTACATATTAACTTCGTTTTTTTCATAAGCAATCACCTAATCCAATTATAACAATTTTTTATGTTTTAGTTTAAGTTATATTATTTTTTTTACATAGTTTTACAATCAAAAATTAAAATAACAAATATTATTCATACTTGTTATTTTCTCTATATCTTAATTTTGGATCTAATACCTTTTTTCTCAATCTTATATCATCAGGAGTAATTTCTACCAATTCATCATCTTCTATAAATTCAAGTGCTTCCTCTAATGAAAACTTCTTTGGTGGAGTCAATGTAATTGCATCATCTGAACCAGATGCTCTTGTATTTGTTAATTGCTTATTTTTACATGGATTAACATTTAAATCTTCTATCCTATTATGTATTCCTACAATCATACCAACATATACTGGTGTTGCTGGTGTTACTATCAAAGTACCTCTATCTTCTAAATTCCATAAAGAATATCCCATTGTCTTACCATTCTCCATTGATACAAGTACTCCATTTTTCCTTCCCTGTATTTTACCTACACAAGGCATATATGAATAGAAACTCTTTACCATTATACCTTCACCCTTAGTTGTATTTATGAATTGACTTCTATAACCAATTATTCCTCTTGTAGGTACCAAGAACGTTATCTTTGTATATTCTAAGTTTGATTCAATACTTTCTAGAATACCTTTTCTTTCATTTAAAGCATTTATTACAGTCCCAGAATACTCATCTGGAAGAGTAATTATAACTTTTTCAAATGGTTCACATTTTACACCATCTATTTCTTTTATAATAACTTCAGGCTTAGATACAGAAAGTTCATAACCTTCTCTTCTCATATTTTCAAGCAATATAGATAAATGAAGTTCCCCTCTTCCGTATACCTTATAACCATCTAAATCTTCTAGTGGTTCTACTTTTAATCCAACATTTGTTTCTAGTTCTCTATCTAATCTATCTTTTATATGTCTTATTGTTACATACTTACCAGATTCTCCTGCGAGTGGACTTGAATTAACTAAGAAATTCATAGACAATGTAGGTTCTTCTATATGTATCATTTCCATTGGTTCTATATGCTCTTTATCACAAATAGTTTCACCAATAGATACATCACTAATACCTGCAACTGTAACTATATCCCCATAGTAAGCTTCTTTTACTTCTTTTCTATTTATTCCTTCATTTATGAATAACTTAGTAATTCTTGCTTTTTCTATAGTCCCATCATATCTTGATACAGCAACTTCTTCTCCAACTTTTATAAAACCTCTTGTAATTCTACCTATACCAAGTCTACCAATATATTCATCATACGCTAAACTAGATACTTGCATTTGTAATGGGTCTTCGACACTACCTTTATAAGGTTCAACTGTTTCTAAGATTAAATCTAATAATGGCGTTAAATCATTACTCTCATCACTTAATTCTCTTTTAGCAATACCTTCTCTTGCTATACCATATACAATTGGGAAATTTAATTGTTCATCAGTTGCATTAAGAGATAAGAATAAATCAAATGTCATATCTACTACTTCATTAGGTCTTGCATCTTTCTTATCAATTTTATTAATAAATAATATTGGTTTTAATCCAACTTCTAAAGATTTTTCTAATACAAATCTGGTTTGAGGCATTGGACCTTCTGCCGAATCAACAAGAAGAATAACAGAATCAACTGTCTTCATTATTCTTTCTACTTCAGATGAGAAATCAGCATGTCCTGGAGTATCTACTATATTTATTTTTACTCCCTTATACTTAATTGAACAGTTCTTTGAATAAATTGTAATTCCTCTTTCTCTTTCTAAATCATTAGAATCCATTACTTGTTCAACAACTTCTTCTCTTTCACTAAAAACACCCGTTTGTTTTAGCATTGAATCAACTAGTGTAGATTTACCAGCATCTACGTGTGCTATTACAGCAATATTAATAATTTTCTCCATACTTCACCACTTCTTTTCTTTTTCACAATTGTTAATAATATCACAAAACAAATCAAAAATAAAGAAAAAACAGTTAGATTTTTTATTCTAACTATATTTTTTATAAAATTCATCATGTTCCTTAAGTCTTTTTGATAAAACTTTTGTATCTTTTAATCCATCTCTAGTTAAACCAAGCATCTCTAGCTGTCTATCATTATCAACCAACCCTTGATTAAATAAGTAATTGTCAATATCTTTTTTTGTATTAATTGGATCATTTATATATCTTTCATGAAGAAGAACTCCAAGAAGCATTCCGTAACTATATTGATAAGAATCACTAATTAATTCTAGTACATCAATATCTTCTTCATCAAATTTTAAAACTTTACACATTTCTAATGATTCAAAATATTCTTTTAACCATACATAATATGAATTTTCTATTATTGCTGTTTCTTTTGGTAATATATGATTATTTTTTAAATGTTTCATAAAACATTGTTCCATATAATGTGAATATGATTCATAAAAAGTCATATTTGTGTCTATAGATTGCTTTTTTGATCTAACATCAAGTACACTATATGCCCATAAATGACCCAGTTCATGAACAAGCATTACTATACCCTCTAAATCAAATTGATTAGGCATTAATATATAATGATTATTACTAGTAACCATAGCATGAGTTGTTGCTTTAGACTTATTAATTCCACGCATATCTATGCAATTTCTTTCTAAGGTACTATTTAATAATTTATATAATCTATTATCATAACTACCACAGAAATCTCTTGCTAATTCTAAAAATTCTTTTTCAGAAAATCTTGTTTGAAGTTTTCTCGTATAATCTATAAAATTAGAGTCTTCAAATGTTTTAAGAATGTTATGAGATAATGAAGTATGTTCTTCTTGATTCAAAAAATAGAAATATACATTAGTTTCAAGCATACTCATATATTTTCTCATATATCTAGAAAACTTTGAATTATTAGATATAGTCATTTCTATACTCTTACCTGTTAACTCTTTATAAATATATAATAAGTTATATATATCTAATGTAGAATAATAATATTTTGTTAAAGATGTTATTCTTTTTCTACCTCTAATTAATTTTTCTATATCACTTAAAATTTTATCTTCATCTATTCT
>CAZMXJ010000091.1:0-4591 GCA_964570235.1 uncultured Clostridium sp.
ATTTAAAAGCAAATTAATATAAAATGTATTGAAAATATAAATAAATAATAGTATATTTAAATTGTAAAGAATCTGATTGTTGTATTAAAAAATATATTTATTAAAAGTATGGTTTAAACTATATCTATATAGTTAAATAAAATATGTTAATGTAGTGGAGGATGTAGTAGTGTCAAATACGAAACAGGTACAAATGGTAAGAGAAATAATGATTAGTATCTATGGTGAAGGATGTTGGATGGCTTATAGGTTAACTAAGAAAAATCCATATACTTATCATCATATACAAGAAGCAAGAAATGGTGGGAAAGTAACTATAGATAATGGTGCAATATTGACTAGGTTTGCACACGATGATTTAAATGAATTAGAAAAATATGCGCCTTATCTTTATCGTGAATTAAACAGTATGTTTAAGGAATTAAATGGAACTAGAAGGCCTCCAACAAAAGAATATTTTAAAGAAGTAAATGGTATTTTATTAAGAGCAGATAAGATAATTACATTATCTGATCATTGTGAATTAAATCCTGATTATGTAATGCTTGAAGAATTTGCTCAAATTACACATGAAAATTATCCTGATATACCAGACTATGATGAATTTGCAAAGAGAATATCGGAAAGGCAGACTGTAGAAAAAGTTAAGTCAAAAAAACATAATGCTAAGAGAAATAGTAGGCATTGTTATTCAAAAAGAAAATATTATTAGTATTTGACATTATTCATTAAAAGTACTATACTAAAAAATGTAAATACATTGATGAAGGACATGATTATTAAATAATACTTAAAAGAGAGTTATCGGTAGGTGTAAGATAATAGTAGAGTTTAATAGTTACTACCTTCTTAGTAGGATTATAAAAGTAATCCCGGATTAGTCCGTTATAAATATAAGTTAAACCTAGGATGGTACCGTCTTTATGACTCCTTATTCTAGGTTTTTATTTTTGGGAGGAATCATGAAAAATATTAAAGAAGATGAAAAATTAAGTATATTAAATCATAGTTGTGCACATCTTTTAGCACAAGCAGTTAAGCATTTATACCCACACGCATTATTTTGGGTAGGTCCAGTAATAGAAGAAGGTTTTTATTATGATATTGATTTAGGCGATGATGTAATAAAAGAAGAAGACTTAGAAAAAATAGAAAAAGAAATGAAGAAGATTTCTAAAGATGGAAAGAGAATTTATAGAGAAGAAATTAGTAAATCTGAAGCATTAGAAAGATTTAAAAATGATCCATATAAGATTGATTTAATCGAGAGAATGGATGAAGAATCTACTGTTATTTCTTGTTATACTCAAGGAGATTTTACTGATTTATGTAGAGGCCCTCATGTTGAGTCAGTTAAAGAACTAAAATATTTTAAATTAGTTAAGTTTAGTGGAGCTTATTATAAGGGTGATTCTAAAAATAAGATGTTACAAAGAATATATGGAGTTTGTTTTACAAGTGAGGAAGATTTAAAAGAATATTTAAATGAGTTAGAAGAAGCAAAAATAAGAGATCATAGAAAGATTGGAAAAGATTTAGATATATTCATGACTCATGATTTAGTTGGAAAAGGTATGCCTTTATGGTTACCAAATGGTGCGATTGTAAGAAAAGAATTAGAAAATTACATTTATGCAAAAGAACAAAAAATGGGATATAATCATGTATATACTCCATGCGTTGGAACTGTTGATTTATATAAAACTTCAGGGCACTGGGATCATTATAAAGATAATATGTTCCCATCTATGAAAGTAGATGATGAAGAATTTGTATTAAGACCTATGAATTGTCCACATCATATGCTTATATATGGAAATGAACTACGCTCTTATAGAGATTTACCTATTAGAATTGGTGAATTTGCGACTGATTTTAGATATGAAGCAAGTGGAGCAGTTAAAGGGTTAGAAAGAGTTAGATGTATGTGTCAAAATGATGCTCACCTTTTTGTAAGGCCAGATCAAATAGGTGAAGAATTTAAAAAAGTAGTATCATTAATATTAGATGTATATAAAGACTTTGGACTTAAAAACTATAAATTTAGATTATCATTAAGAGATAAAGAAGATAAAGAAAAGTACTTTGATGATGATGAAATGTGGAATACAGCAGAAAATAAGTTAAGAGAAGTTCTTAATGAATATGGTTGTACTTATACAGAAGCAATTGGTGAAGCTGCATTTTACGGACCTAAATTAGATGTTGAAGTTAAGCCTGCAGTCGGACCAGAGGTAACATTATCAACTTGCCAGCTTGATTTCCTTTTACCAAGAAGATTTAATTTAACCTATATTGATAAAGATGGAACAAGGAAAACTCCAGTTGTAATTCATAGAGCTATATTTGGTACATTTGATAGATTTACAGCATTCTTATTAGAAGAAACAAAAGGAGTACTTCCTTTATGGTTAAGTCCAACTCAAATAAATGTAATACCTGTTAATAATGAATATCATAGTGAATATGCAAGTGCTATATATGAATTATTAAGAGATAATAATATTAGAGTTAAGATTGATTTAAGGGATGAGAAATTAAGTTATAAGATGAGAGAATCACAGACTAATAAAATACCTTATACTCTAATATTAGGTGATAACGAAAAAGATAATAATTTAATTAGTTATAGAAAATTTGGAACTAAAGAAACTATTACATTAAATAAAGATGAATTTATAAATCAAATTAAAGAAGAGATTGCAAATAGAAAATAGAGGAAATCCTCTATTTTTAATTTATATTATATTCTTTTACTTCTATCGCAGCGATTTCTCCAACTATCTATTAAAATATTATCTTTTTTTACACATATTATTTCACAATTATTAGGACAACCACCACAATATACCGAATTTGTATTAAAATTACTTTGTGTGATATCAAATGAAAAATTTACTTTCTTTTCTTTTTTAGATAATATTGCCACACCTAAAGCTCCCATTTTTATCAGTAATTATTTTTGCATTTAATATATTTTCAAATGCTTTTACAACACCAATATTTTTAGAAACACCACCTTGAAAAATAATGGGTGATTCAAGACGCTTACCTTTTGCAACATTATTTAAGTAATTAAGCGCAACACTTTCACATAATCCTGCAATAATGTCATTTTTAGCATAACTCATTTGTGCTTTATGTACTAAATCACTTTCAGCAAATACTGTACATCTAGCAGCAATTGGGGTAGGATTATTACTTGTTAAAGCAATGTTACCAAATTCTTCTACATCAACATCAAGTCTTTTGGCTTGACTCGATAAAAAAGCGCCTGTTCCAGCTGCACATAAAGTATATTTACAATATTTCTTTGTTACCCTTAATATATGTCATATTTTAAATTTTTTTGCCATAATAAATAAGATAAATTTGTATATCTTTTAATTTCAATATTTTCTTTAGCTAAATAATTTTCTAAAAAATAATTAGAAAATGGTTCCATCGAAGTATATAATTCCCCAATTATTCCTACTTTTAATGGATTAATAGGTTTATTTATTTTTATTTTTTTAAATAATCTTTTATATTTAAAGTATAAATAACTTAGCTTAATGATAGAATTTGTATTTTTAAAGTCATTAAGCATCTTTTTTTGAAGATGAATGTGACTATTTTTTTCTATCTTAAAACCAATATTTTTTCTTATAATGATATCTATCTTATCCATATAAAAGACAAAAAATAGAGTATATAAAATAGAATGAGTGAACTTATAAAAACTTAAATTTTTATTAATATCTTTAAATAATTTGTAAGCATCTATTATGGTAAGTTTTCCATTTGATATAAGCTTATAAAATTCAAAATCATATCCTAAATCTCTTAGGATTGTCTCAGTTATTTCTGCATAATATCTATATCTACATCCTCCACCTGCAGTAAATAATACATTTGTATCATTATTTAAACTTTTTTTTGTTTTTTTCTTCTTTAATTCTTTTTAATCGAGAAACTTCTTTAGCCTTTTTATAGGATAAATATGAATCTTTATACGAAAATCCAAGTGCTTTGCCAATCTTTATAAATTCATAAAATTTATATTTATGAGAAGTTATATCAACATTATAATTGATAATTTTAATATTAAACAGATTATTTACTAAATCATATAATGCATTAAAATTTGTACATACACGTTCATTTTTATTAATACAAAATAGTCTAGGTACTAATATATAATCACATTTTTCTTTCAAATTATAAATATGTCCTAAAAAGAGTTTCATTGAAAGACAAACTTCAGAATTTGCTATATTAGTACCATCATCTAAAATCTTTTTGTTACTTATACCACTAGTTATAGTTTTAATACCTAAACCATTAAAAAATTCTAACCATAAATCTTTATCATAATAATATAAGAGTGCTCTTGGTATTCCAATAATTTTTTCTATAATATCATTTCCTCGTTAAATATTATGCAATTAATAGTCATTTACTAGATATTTAATGTGACAAAGTTCTACAAATCTAATATAAGTGAATAATAATGTATATATTTACTCATTATTATGTAGGTGATATTATGGATAAAAATACTAATATAGATAACAAAAGATTAAATCAATTAATTAAGATTAGTAATAAA
>CAZMXJ010000092.1:0-4586 GCA_964570235.1 uncultured Clostridium sp.
ATCTTCTACATATATGTGTACATTTGAATGCTCTTTAGTGTATCCTTTTATATATTCAATTAAAAATGATCTTAAAACAGTTATACTTGTACCAATTCTTATATTGGTTTTTCCGTTACTTATTATTTCACTCATCATATTTTTAGTTTCATCCAATTGCAATATTATTGGTTTGATGTATGCATAGAGTTTTTCGCCTTCAGGTGTTAGAGACATACCACTATGAGTTCTATAAAACAGGGTACTATCTATTTCGGACTCAAGTATCTTTATCGTTTTCGTAATAGCAGGTTGTGAAATATTTAATCTTTTAGCAGCTTCAGTAATGCTCTTACTTTCAGCGACAGAGCAAAAAGCTCTATAATATTCAAAACTTATATTCATTTTTTCACCTCTATAAATTTATTATAACAAGTAATTTATAGTTTGTATATAACTTAAAGTTATAGTTATATAAATTATTTGTATTTTTTTTTAATCAAAAAAACTGATATTATGTGAATAAGGAGGGGATAGCGTGAGAATTGATTTACATATACATTCGAATTTATCTGATGGAGATGATTCAGTTTTAGAACTTGTATCTAAAATTAAAAGAGAGAAAATTGATTTATTTGCTATAACTGATCATGATAGTGTGAAAAGTATAGATATACTTAATGATATTTCTAATATTTCATATATTCATGGGGTTGAAATGAGTTCAGTTTTTAAAAATGTAAAAATGCATATCTTAGGTTATGGAATTTGTAGTAATGGAAATATAAGAAAAATATGTGACGATATAGCAAAGAAAAGAAGAAATATTACATTAGAAATACTAGAAGATTTAAAAAAGAAGGGGTATTACTTTAATGAAGAATATTTAGAAAGATTTAATAAAGATGATGGCTTAATTTTGAGTAAAGTAGATATTTCTAAGTTATTAGTAAAATGCGGGTATGCTAGTGAAATAAAGGATGCATTTTATGGAATATTAAAACCTTATAGTGTTGGTTCACAAATAAGACAAGATGTAGAATCAATAATTTCTTCAATAAGAGATGATAATGGAATAAGTATTCTAGCGCATCCAGGTGAAATAGTAAAAAAACAAAATGTAGATATTACAAGAGTAATAGATGGGTTATATGAAATCGGTATAGATGGTATTGAGGTATGTACGCCGAAGCATAGTAGTATAGAACAATATGAATTTTTAAATATTGCTAAAAAAAGAAATATGTTGATAACAGGAGGTTCAGATTACCATGGTTGTTTTACAAAACCAAATATAACTCTATGTGATGGAGTGAATGGAGATTTAATAAGTGAAAGAGTTAAGAAAAAGTGTATTAAACATTAATGGAGTTATTTTTAATATTTATAGTTATCACATAGAAGAAATAGAAAAATATTTTAAAGAATTCATAGTATGCAGTGATAAAGATGTAGTGAGTACATACAATATTTTTTTTGAAAAGGATGAAGAAGAATTTAGAAAGCTATATTCAAAATTCGATAAAGATAAAAGTACTTTAATAGATACATTCAAAAATCAACAACACTACATGTTAGATAATAAATTTATGATTGATTGTGAAGATTATATTTGTGTTAGAGAAAGTGAATTTTATTTTAAACTATTCACAAATGGTTCAAGATACTCAGAAAAGTATTTAATTAGAATTATAAGAGAAATATTAATTAGAGCACTTGAAACAAATGGATATTTTTATATGCATGGAACAGGTATAGAAATATATGATAAAGGTATTCTTCTTTTAGGTGGATCAAGTAGTGGTAAAACTACTTTTGCAACAAGATTAAATGAAATGAACACACCGCAAAAATTTTTATCAAATGATAGAGTATTCCTAAAAAAAGATGAAATGTGTTACTTTCCACTTCCTATCATATATGCAATGGGAACAGTAAAAAGTAGTAGAGAATTAGACAAATATTTTAGAGATACTCATGCTCTTGAAACTAGAAGAAATGGAAATTATATACTTGCGAGAAGTAATACTAAGTGTGATATACCTTTGACAGATATAAGAACGATTTTTCCACATATACAAAATGTTTCTAGTATGAAAGTAGATGTAGTTATATTTCCAAGAATAGATGGGAATTCTGTAGTAGTAAATGAACTTGATGAAAATGAAATTAAAAGAAGACTAAATGCTTCTAATTTCACACCAGAAGATACTGAAAGTAAAAGAAGAGAATGGTTGGTACATAGAAATATTTTATTAGAAGAAATTGAAGAAAATAAAAGAAGACTAAATGAATATCTAATTCGAAATAAAAAGATATTTGAAGTTACTTATAGTAAATCTTCTACAAAAGAAGAAATAGTAAAGGAATTAATTAAAAAATTATGATAAGTGTTATTAATGATGAAATTTCTAGTAATATTGGTGAAGTTATAGAAACACTTAATAAAGTAAATTTAAAGTTGATAGAATTAAGGAAGATTGATAATAATTACTTGTTTCAGATAGATTTGAGTAAATTACTAGAGTACAAGATGAAATTAGATAAAAATAATATAAAAGTATCTTTAATAGATAGCCCAATAGGGAAGGGAAAATTTAGTCATAAAAAAGAAGAAGAATTATTAGATAAATATATTAAAATTGCAAAAGTTTTTAACACTAAATATTTAAGAATATTTACAGATATAAGTGAAGATATTAATGAAGGTTTAAAAAAATATAATCATAAAGCAAAAGAAAACAATATAATATTGCTTATTGAAAATGAACCAAATACATATGGAGAAGATTATAATAATTTATTAAATTTAATGAGTAATAATTATTCAAATATTAGACTTTTGTATGATGCTGAAAATTATTATTCTATAAAATTAGATTATATTAAAGCATTTAGTTTATTAAAACCATATATAAAATATATTCATTTGAGAGATAAAAAGAATAATGACTATGTTTATTTCTATGCTGGAGAAATAGAAATAAAAAAAATACTTAGTTTAATAGATGATGATATTATAGTTTCACTCGAAACGCATTTGCCACTAAGTAGTAGTATAGATAAAAAAGAATTATTTATAGAAAGTTTAAGGAGGATTAGAAATGAATAAAAAATTTTATGGAAGTATTGATGAATTATTGAAAAAACTATCAACTTTAAATATTGATTATAAACTTGATGGTGATAAAGTTATTATAGGTAATGGGTATATAAAATATCATGAAGAAAATTTGCCAATTAGAAGTTTTTCTATTCCTAGATTTCCTAAAACAGGTTTGGATATGCTTTGTGTTGATATTAATGAGGATTTAATTGATGAAATTACTCTTTCTTATAATTATGATGAAATCAATGCAATAATAAGAGATATGCCTATAATTAATTGGTATTCAGTTAATCATAGAGATTCATTAAATGATGTCGCAATAATATGGAGAGATCATTTTCTAGAAGAAAATATAGGCTTATTAAATGGCTTTGTAAATATGGGAGTAAAACCAAAAAATATTTTAGCTATAGATAAAGGTGATAGTACAAAGCATAGATTTGAAATAACAAAAACGTTTAAAAATATGGGATTTAATGTAGATGTACTTGATAATACAGATGTTGATAACGAAGAGTTAATGAAAAAGGGAGAGAAATTAATATTTGATTTTATCAATGATAGAAAAAATTTAAAAGTAGTTGTATTAGATGATGGTGCTATAGTAACTAAGATATTAGATAAAGTACATTTTGATAATGTAGTAGGTGTTGTTGAACTAACAGAAATGGGCCTTAGAAGAATTAGACCTAATGAGGATAAATTATTATATCCAGTATTTAATGTTGCTAAAACAAAACTAAAAAGACACATTACTTATACTGAAATATCTAATACAATTTTTACAAGAATAATTGAATTACTACAAGCAGAAAAAATAGTAGGAAGAAGTATAGTACTTTGTGGTTATGGTGATTTAGGAGAAATACTTGCAGATAGATTAAGAAGTTATGGTGTAAGAGTTACTGTAGTTGATACAGACATTTTAAGACTTATAGTAGCTTCAGAAAGAGGATATAATACATACAAGACTTGTCTAGAAGCAGTAAAAAGTGAAAAACCATTTATGATAGTGGGAGCATCAGGATATAAAAGCATATCTAGTGAAGTAATTGCATTACTTCCAGAATATGGGTATGTAACCGCAGGTGCTACTGCAGATTTACATGCATTTAAAGAGTTTGAAATAGAAGGTAAAAAATATCAAAAGATAGACAAATACGGAACACAATACAATGTATTTGATAAATATGTGGATGTTTTAGGAAATGGAAGAAGCGTAAATCTTTTTGATTCAGAAGCAATACCAAATAAAAGCAATGATATATTTAAATCAGCACAGTTAGTTACAGTATATAATATGGTAAATAAAGAAAATTTAGAAAATAAATTAGAATTAAACATAGTTGATGAGTGGATAGAAGAATCTAAAATTCTTGATAAATATTACGAATTATATATGCAAAAATAATACTAATTAAGGAAGTGATTATATGGAAGATATGCATATTCATCTTAAAAAAGGTGTAAATGATTATGAAATAATGAAAGAGTATAT
>CAZMXJ010000093.1:0-4567 GCA_964570235.1 uncultured Clostridium sp.
TATTTTTAAACTCGAGTTTTTTATTGATGTCTACTCCAAAGGGTGCATTTCATTTATTGAGTTAATTTTTTATTCTATTTTATAATTTATATACAAAAGATTTTCAAACATCAATATAATTGATATAATCTAATTATATATCAAGAGGTATACTATGGATGATTCAGTAGAAAAATTATTTGTTAAACTTAATGGAATATATGATGAAGTATATAAGACAAATCTCATATTAGTTAGTGATATTATTAATAATAAAAGTAAAAATACAAGATCTATTGAGACCATACTAGATATATTATTAAGTTGTTATGATAAAAGATGTACTGAATTATTTATTATTCTTTGTAATTACTATAAGACAATAGATTATAAAACTGCCTCTATTTATATGAGTTATATAAGCAAAATAAATGAGGATGATATAGGTGAAGGTATGAATATTGAGTTTTTAATTAATATTTTAATGGAGGATATGCCCAGTGAATCTATTAGAAAAAATGAAAAAGAAATATTCCAAATGATTCCAGAATTATCTAAATGTAAAGATTTTGAACAAAAAAATATTTGGCATATATATGATGTATACGAACATATTCTTCATGTTGTAGACGGGGTCCCTAATAACTTAATTTTAAGATTAGCAGCATTATTTCATGATATTGGAAAACCATTTGTCTATACAGAAGATGAATATGGTGTAGGTCACTTCTATGGACATTGGAATAAATCTAAAGAGATTTTTGATAGATTTATTGGTAAGTATAATTTAGACGAAAATCTAAAAAATATAGTATCAAATCTTATTTTATACCATGATTTAAATATAGATAAAATTAATGAAGAGGGATTAGATATATTAATTAATACATTTGATAAAGATGGTATAATAATGCTGTTTCAATTAAAAAAAAGTGATTTATTAGCACAAAATAAACAATTTTCATATCTATTAAATGATTTTGATCGTCAAAAAGAAAAAATTTTAAAACTTAAAAGTCAAAAATAATAAGGAGAGATTATGGATTTAGAAGTATTAAACAGAGAATATGATAAATTGCAATTAAAATATGGAGTAAAAGAACTAGATTAAATATATAATTGAGGTGTACTCAAAATCCAGATGTTTTTTTTGTATTTATAAATCCTATATCAAGGAATATAGCATTAAATAAAAAGTGGAAAAGATTAAAATCCCCATGGATTGGTACTAAAAATATATGGGATTTATTCTATTCAGTTGAGCTACTTGATGAAGATATTTATAAAAAAATAAAGGTAATTAAAGGTAGTGAATGGACTACGGAATTTGCAAACGAAGTATATAAGAATGTAAAAAAATATAAATATTTCATTACTAATTTAGATAAATAAAGGGAAAATTATTTGAAAAGAAAATTAATGGTAAAGTTTATAAATTCTATTCAATTTTCTATCTAGTAGGAAATGGTAGATTTAATATAGAAAACAAAATTAAAAACATAAGAATATAAGAATTGGAGTGAGAATATGAGAAAAACTTATAACAAACTAGTAAGAGATAATATACCAAGCATTATAGAAGATAATAATGAAATAACTATAACTAGGATTTTAGATGATGAAGAATATAGGAGTGAGCTATATAAAAAACTTAATGAAGAGTGTATGGAAGTAATTAGTTCAAAAACTAAAACTGAAACTTTAGAAGAACTTGCGGATGTTTTTGAAGTATTAAAATCAATTGCTGAGTTATATGATAAAAGTATTGAAGATGTAATCGAAACAGCTAAACAAAAAAGGTTAAAACGTGGTGGTTTTAAAAAAAGAATATTTTTAGAAAGAACCATGACTAAAGATGATTAAATGAGGAGATAGTTTATGAATAATTTATTATATGAAATGATTTTTAAAAGAAAATCTTTTCACATATTTCCAGATATAGATGAGAAAATAACACAGGAAGAATTAAAAGAAATAAAAGAAACTTTTAAAAATTTAAAACCATTATTGAAAGACATACGTGTAGATATAAAGATTGTACCTGCAAATGAAACAAATTGTAAAAGAAAAGAAGAATATTGTATATTATTTTATAGTGAGAAAAAGGATAATTATTTACAAAATATTGGATATATTGGAGAACAACTAGATTTATATTTGTCATCTATGAATATTGGAAGTTTATGGTTTGGAATAGGTAAGGTAACAGAACAATATAATGGTTTAGATTTTGTTATTATGATAGCTATTTCAAAAATGAGTGAAGATAAATTCAGAAAAGATATGTTTAAGAGCAATCGAAAAAAATTAGAAGAAATATGGTATACGGATAAGTATCAAAGTATAGGAAATATAGTGAGATATGCCCCTAGTTCATGTAATTCTCAACCTTGGATAGTAGAATTAGAAGATAATAAACTTATGGTATTTAGATACAAAATGAAAGGCAAAAGAGGTATTATGCCTATAAAAGACGTAAATTATTATAATAAAATAGATATAGGTATTTTTATATTATTTCTTGATGTTTGTCTAGAAAAAGAAAAAATATTATTTAAAAAAGAAATTGTAATAGATAATTATGATGATGAGAGAGAAAGAGCATTAAATGCAATTTATGAATTAAGGTAAAAGAGGCGATAATTATGCATACTATGAAACTAGACCAAAAATATTATAATTATATTTTAAATGGTACTAAAGAATATGAAATAAGATTGAATGATGAGAAAAGAAAATTATTAAAAAAAGGAGATTTTATAAAATTTCAGAAGGCATCTAATGAAGATGATTATTTTATTGCACAAGTTGATGATTTATTATATTTTAATAATTTTAAAGAAGTTATAAATTCTATTGATATTAAAAAACTTTCAGATACAAAAGATAATCCTTTAGAATTCGTAGATACATTAAATAAGTTTTATAGTAAGGAATCTGAAGAAAAATATGGTGTTGTTGCAATTAAATTGAATAAAAATATTATAATAAAGAAAAATGTAAGTGATATTAATTATGATGATGAAATTTTTAGTTATTTAAAAAATAATTATAGCGATTTTAAAGAATGGTTTAAAAATCTAGTTTTAAATAATGAAGTTTGTTATATAACTAAGACGGGTGAAAAGATAACTTCCATTTTAATTATAAAAATGGATGAAAAAGACTCTAAACAAGTACATTTAGAAGGCAAGATTATGAAAATAAGAACATTATTTGTTTCTCTTAAGAGTAAAGGTATTGGTACAAGTTACATAAAGTTAGTAAATGAAATTGCAGAACAAAATAAAGTTAAATATATTTATACTACTTGTAAGAAAAATAATTTAGAAATGATAAATTTTTTGAGCAAAAATAACTTTAAATATTATGGCGATTACTTTGATGAAGAAGTATTTTATATGGAGGTAATATGAGTACTATACTAATGTCTATTAAACCAGAATATGTTGAAAAAATATTTAATGGAACAAAAAAATATGAATATAGAAAGAAAAAATGTAAAAAGAACATTGATAGAATAATTGTATATTCTACTAATCCTATTAAAAAGGTAGTAGGTGAATTAGTAATTGAAGATATACTTGAGGATAATAAAAATGTGATTTGGGAAAAAACTAAGTTATATAGTGGAATTGTGAAAGAAAAATATGATTACTACTTTAACAATCAAGACACTGCAGTAGCTTATAAAATAAAGTCTTATAAACTATATGATACTAAAAAAGAACTAAGTGATTTTAATGTTAAAACATCTCCACAATCATACATTTACATAGAATAAAAGATATTAAGGAAGTGATAATATGCCTCCAGCTAGAGTACACGAAGTAATAGCTAAAAAGATAAATAAAGATTTTAATTACGATGAACTTTTATTAAGAATTGGCTCGGTTGCACCAGATTGTTGGCGAAACGCTCCTCCATCTTCTGGTATAAAAGATAAATATTTTACACATTTTTGGAATTTTAGAAGTAACGAAGCACAGGCAAATGATTATGAAGAATTCTATTTTAAGTATTACAATCATATGCATAATCCCATTTGCTTTGGTTATTTGCTTCATTTAATTACAGATCAATATTGGAAAACAAATATAGATACAAGATTTATTTTTAATAAAAATGGTCAAAAATATATGAAACTTATTAATGGACAAATTATTGATTATGATAATTTATTTTCATATAGGGATTCACTAAAAATTCAAAGGAGTCTTGCTAAAAAATATAATTTAGGTAAACTTCCAATAAAAAAAGAAGATATACCTAATTTTAATTGTGATATTGAAGAATTAAACTTAGCTATTAAAGGCTTATTTGGAGAAAAGAGTACATTAAATTATATTAATAGAGAAATTTCTCCAAATATGGAAGATGAAATTCCAGAAATATACGAGTTAAATAAAATTATAAATTATATAGATGAAACTATCGAATTTATAAAAAAAGAATTATTAAGATTAGAAAAATCAAAATTAGATTATGATAAGAAGATAAAGATTGCAATAAATGTCGATAAAAACATTAAAATTGTTAATGAAAATGTTGTGAAAGAAATAAATCACTTATATTCAAAGGGATATAT